>CAYUAN010000107.1:0-6075 GCA_964442545.1 uncultured Prolixibacteraceae bacterium
CGAAGTGGCCTTCAACGATCTGGATGATAATATGGACCTGGCCGAGGATATGCTCAAATATGTGATTCAGTACGCCCTCGATCATTGTATGGACGACTTACAGTTTTTGAGCAAGCGCCTGCAGGATGAGGAAAAAAATAAAAAAGCGGACGAGCGCCAGCCGGAGCTGATTGAGAAATTACGCTCCGTTGTGGACAATGAATTTGTGCGTATTACCTATACCGAGGCCATTGATATCCTGCGCAACTCCAAGCCCAATAAGAAAAAGCGTTTCGAGTATGTGATTGATAAATGGGGTGCCGATTTACAGTCGGAACACGAACGCTATTTGGTGGAGAAACATTTCAAAAAGCCTGTTATCCTGACGGATTATCCCAAAGAAATCAAGGCCTTTTATATGCGTATGAACGAGGACGGTAAAACCGTGCGGGCCATGGATATTCTGTTTCCGGGCATTGGCGAAATCGTGGGCGGCTCGCAGCGTGAAGAGCGCTTGGATGTGCTGCTGCAAAAGATTAAGGAAATGGGTATTCCCGAAGAAGAGATGTGGTGGTTTCTCGATACCCGCCGCTTTGGCAGTGTGCCGCACAGTGGTTTCGGGCTCGGCTTTGAGCGACTGATTCTTTTCGTTACGGGAATGGGAAATATCCGCGATGTGATTCCTTTCCCGAGAACTCCGAAAAACGCCGAGTTTTAATTCATTTGGAACATATCCGAAAAAAGGATATTTTTACCAATATAAAAAATAGAAATACCGCGCTTATGGCTTTAAAACAGGGCATGTATCAAAAACTTCAGCAGAAGTTATCGCCGCAGCAAATTCAACTGATGAAATTGTTGCAGGTGCCTACTATTGCCCTGGAGCAGCGCATTAAGCAGGAGATTGAGGAAAATCCCGCACTGGACGAAGGCCCGGAATTGGATCCCAAAGACGCGGAGGATGATTATTTGAACGAGGATACGGAGCAAACCGATAATTCGGATGATGAATTTGATTTTTCGGATTATTTGGATGATGACGAGCCGCCGGATTATCGCACCCAGGCCAACAACCGCAGCAAGGATGATGAAGAAAAGCAAATCCCCTTCGTTTCGGGCACCAGCTTTCACGACCTTTTGCGCGAGCAGTTGGGTATGCGCAATCTGTCGGAGCAGGATAAAAAGATCGCCCTTTTTATTATCGGTAATCTGGACGATTCGGGCTATTTGCGCCGCGACCTGAATGCCCTGGTGGACGACCTGGCATTTACGCAGGGAATTTACGCCGAAGTGGAAGATGTGGAACGGGTGTTGCGTGTGATTCAGAGCTTTGACCCCGCCGGAGTGGGTGCCCGCGATTTGCAGGAATGCCTTCTGATTCAGATAAAAAGGATGCCGGAAGATTCGGAGGCCGTAACGATTGCCCGTAAAGTGCTGGAACGCTTTTTCGACGAATTTACCAAAAAACATTATTCAAAAATTATCCGCCGCCTGGATATTTCCGAAGAGCAATTAAAGGAGGCCATCAATATTATTCTGGAGCTGAATCCGAAGCCCGGAAATTCGCTAAGCGAGAGCACCAAGGTGATTCAGCATGTGATTCCCGATTTTATTATTACCAACGAAAACGGTGAGCTGCAACTGAGTTTAAACTCCCGTAATGCGCCCGATTTGCATATCTCGCGCAAGTATAAGGATATGATGGAGCATTACTCCAAAAGCAAGGACAAGGCTGAACGCAAGAAAAATAAAGACGCGCTGGCTTTTGTCAAGCAAAAGATTGATTCGGCCAAATGGTTTATCGATGCCATTAAGCAAAGGCAAAACACCTTGCTCACCACCATGCAGGCCATAATGGAATATCAACGCGACTTTTTCCTCGAAGGGGACGAAACCCTGTTGAAACCCATGATATTGAAGGATATCGCCGAGCGGGTAAATTTGGATATTTCCACCATTTCCAGAGTGGTAAACAGCAAGTATGTGCAAACGCCCTTCGGAACATTCTTGCTAAAGCACTTCTTTTCCGAGTCGCTTTCCACCGACAGCGGTGAAGAGGTTTCCACCCGCGAAGTAAAACGCATTTTACAAAACGTGATTGAGCAGGAGGATAAGAAAAAGCCGCTTTCGGACGAAAAGCTGGCCAAGATTCTGAAAGAAAAGGGCTATAACATCGCCCGGCGCACGGTGGCCAAATACCGTGAGCAACTGAATATCCCTGTGGCCCGCCTGCGCAAAGAGCTTTAAACTATGAAGGCGCTATTCAAAGGCATTTCATTTGTTTTTCATCCGCTTTTTATGCCGGTGTATTTGCTGCTGATTTTATTCCAATTTCCCTTATTGATGATTCAGGGCCTGAATCCGGCCATGCGTGTTTTAATAATCGGTTTGGTACTTGCCAATAATGTTTTGGTGCCGGCTTTGGCTTTTAAACTGATGAAGGGGCAAGGAATAATCAAGAGTTTACAAATGCATACGGCCCGCGAACGGCGCATTCCGTATCTGTTGTTATTTGTTTTGTATTCCGTAACGCTTTGGATGTTTTCAAGGACCGGTTTTGTGCCGCGCATTATTGTATTTGTACCCTTGTCGGCAGCGGTCGGCAGTCTGATGCTCTATCTGGTAAACCTGAAATTTAAGGTGAGCGCCCATACGGCGGCTTTTGGCAGTGCCTTTGCTTTTTTGCTTTTGTGTAATTTCTATTTCGCCTTTTCTACCTTGCCCTTGTTGAGTCTGGTTTTACTTAGCGGCGGTTTTACGGCTACCGCACGGCTCTACTTAAATGCGCACGACGAAAAAGAAATATATACCGGCTTCAGCATTGGCTTATTCAGCACCTTGCTGCCCGGTATATATTACCTTTTCTGATAAGTTTTCGAAAGAAGGCTCTTTCTTTTTCTGATAATGATAATGGGCCATATTTTATTAATGGCCACGGATTATAAAAACGATTATAATATGCTCACTAACGTAACTTAGGAAGAAAAGGTTACATTATTTTTCAATTTTTTTTTGGGGAATTTCGGGGCTTTTTGGCGGTGCAATTTTATGCTTTGGAAAAGCTTTCTTACAATAGTTAATGTAAATATAACTATTTCAGTTGTATCGAATAGTAATAAATGTTTTTCTTATTTAAATATCAGTGTTTTAATCGGAACAAAAAAGTTTAAAAAAGTTAAATATTTTTTAAAATAAGCTTTACGAAGCAACCAAATTTTTGTATATTTGTTCATTAAATGATAATGAATCTACCCGCTAGGGTAAAACGGATAATAAAATATGATAAATGCCGCTACAAACGGCCAAAACGATTATAGATTATGAAAAAGATTTTACTTTTAATTACGGTTTTTATTTTTAGTTATGGTGTGGTTCAGGCGCAGAGTTTTACTTCCGTGTCTGTTTCCAATATTTCTCAAACTGACGTGCAATTGAATGCATCTGTAGACCTTACAGGAGGTTCGGGGAATTATTATATTAAATATTTATATCAATTGGCATCAGATCCTCCCTTTAGTTGGAATGAGGCGGGATGGTCGAATGCTTTAGCTTCCGGCTCAACGTACAATGATAGTAAAGCATTATCCGGATTAACCGCAGGAACCAATTATAATTATAAGGCGGAATTATATGATGGTAGTGGTAGTTTAGTTACTACATCAAGTACCGTTGCTTTTACCACCTTGTCCGCAACCGCACCTACAGGTATGGTGACCGGAACGGTTGAAAATATTGATTATAATTCGGCTGAGGTAAACACGAATACAATTGGTGATGATGGTGGAGATGAGATTACTTCTTATGGCTTAAAATATGGAACAAGTGACCCGCCTACGAGTACAAAAGAGATGGGGACTACCGGTTTTTCTTCTTATCCGGCTAATTTTAATGCGTCAGTTTCTGGATTAAATCCATCTACTAAGTATTATGTACGATCTTATGCAACAAATTCAATTGGTACTAGTGAGGGTAGTTCTAAGTCGTTTTATACAGAACCAAGTTCTTCGGGATCGGTTAGTATAAGCGGATTATCCGATGCTGATCATACCAAATTAACATTGGATATGACAGGTGGGGATGGTACCGGTAAAATTGTAGTTGGCTATCTGTCAGGAGCTTCAACAACTACTCCTTCTGATGGAACAACCTATACGGGTAATACAGCTTATGGTTCAGGTGACGCACTTGGTTCCGGTTATGTGTTATATGTTGGGACAGCTAGTTCTGTTACCATTACAAACCTGGACGGGGATAATAATGATTATGATTTTTATGTTTATCATTATGCAGGTAGTAGTTCAGACATTAATTATTTGCAAATCAATCCGGCTTCTGTATCAACTAACACTACAGAATTTCCCATAGAATTACTAAGCTTTACGGCAAAGAATACGGAGAACGGCGTGGAGATTAACTGGTCCACCGCCAGTGAGTGGGATAATGATTATTTCGAGATCGAGCGCTCATTTGATGCCGAGCATTTCGAATCCATCGCCCGTGTGGCCGGTGCCGGTTACAGCAACGAAATCCTTAATTACAGCGTTACCGATTACGACAAATTGGAAGGAACGGTTTATTACCGCTTAAAGCAAACGGATTAAATGGAGCATTCACCAATAGTTATATCCTTCCGGTTACCATTGGTGCTGAAGGCGATATCCAAATCAGCAATGTAATCAGTGATGAAAACCGCATCTCATTTGTTTATAATAATGCCGTTGGCGGCAAAACGCAAATCCAATTATTGGATGTAAGCGGCCGTGTGGTTAAATCTTATGAAGTAAGCGGAGAAGGTTCTAAGTTGATTCGTTTCGGCATGTCCGATATGAGTCACGGAGTATATGTATTGCACCTGATGATGAATGATCAGACGATTGTTCAGAAAGTGGTGTACTAAAAACATACAGAAAATACAAAACCGCAAGGGCATTGCTCTTGCGGTTTTTTTATGCAAAGCAGAATACTTGATTTTAATGTATTTTTGTTTTCCACAAATTCAATTTTCATGAAGAGTTTATTCGTTTTAATACTTATCCTGAGTCTTTCCTTAAACAGCTTATATGCCGGCTGGATAATCAGCATGCAATACGATCATTACGGGATTAAAGAGACGCGTACTTATACCATTGCGTCAAATTATCTGAAAATAAGCGATGGCCATTTTGATTTTATCTACGATGGCGAAAGCAAACAGATACGCATTGTAAATCACAGTATCAAGGCTTTTTATATGGGCAGTTTCGAAGACTATAAAACGGATTTAAGGATGCTGATGGACATCGATTCCGAAAGCGCGGACCGCGTTTTGCCCCAATCCTGGTTTTATTCCTTTGGGCAATTACTGTTGAGCAGAATCGCCGAAAACCGTGTTGAACAGCGGCAAACGGCAGCCGCCATAAAAGTACGGAATACGGGAAACAGCCGCAGCATAGCGATGGAGGATGCCCGGGAGTATGAAGTATATCTGGATACGGTGCTTATGGAACGGATTTGGCTGGCCCGGGAAGTGAATTTGCGAAATGAGATTGATTTTATCGGATCCTTAAACTTCTTTCGTGGTATTGAAGGCTCGGTCCTGGCAAAGGCTAATCAGCTTGATGTTAGTGCTTTTGAACAACTGGCCTTTCAGGGTTTCCCCATGAAGATTGTCCAATTGGACAATCTGGGCATGGAGTCCTACACCGAGGAATGCCTGATGGTGCAGAAGCAGGATATTGATATTGAGCGCACTTTCTTTCCTTCTTCGGGCTATGCGCAGCGGACTTTGGTAGATATTATCACGGCTGAAAAAAAGTAAGGCGGAATGTATAGCATACAAAACCTCAGCATTCATTTTACCGGAACGGATTTATTTAAGAGCATCTCTTTTTTAATCAATGAGCGCGACCGTATCGGCCTGACGGGGAAGAATGGCGCCGGAAAATCGACCTTGCTCAAGATTATTGCCGGAGAATGGCAGCCTTCATCGGGCGAGGTGATTATTCCCAACGGGAAAACCATCGGTTATTTGCCGCAGCAATTAAGCCTGTCCAGTTCTTTGGGCATTATGGAAGAAACCATGACCGCCTTTGATGAGCATATCCGTTTGGAAAAGCG
>CAYUAN010000108.1:0-3332 GCA_964442545.1 uncultured Prolixibacteraceae bacterium
AGTCGGAAGTGGCTGTCTTTTTAATTTTATTGGATTTAACGGCACCCGCTTCCTGTATGGCGCCGCCAAATAGGAGCAACTTTTCGGTCAGGGTGGTTTTTCCCGCATCAGGATGCGAAACGATACCGAAGGTCCGCCGTCTGTTTATTTCTTTCTGATTTGCCATTGATTCAATTTTCGAGCGGCAAAAGTAGGGATTTTATATTTAGGGAGTGGGAATAAACCGCATGTGATTTTACTAAATTAGCCGTTGAAGGAGTTTAATTCCCATTCCTCAAAAAACAAATATGTACCTTTGTTGGATTAAATTTTGAACTATGAGAGAATTACAATTGATAGTAGAGCAAGCCTGGGAAAAACGGGCTATGCTGCGTGTGGATGCGGTGCAAAAAAAGATACGCACGGTTATCGAATATCTGGATAAAGGAAAACTCCGGGTGGCCGAGCCCACCGAAAACGGCTGGCAGGTAAACGAGTGGGTTAAAAAGGCGGTAATCCTTTATTTCCCGATCCAGAAAATGGAGAAACTTACGAGCGGTATTTTCGAGTACCACGATAAAATCGCCCTTAAAAAGGATTTCGATAAATTGGGTGTGCGTGTGGTTCCTGACGGTATTGCGCGGTATGGCTCTTACCTGGCCAAAGGGGTAATTATGATGCCTTCTTATGTGAATATCGGCGCCTATGTGGATTCGGGAACCATGGTGGATACCTGGGCCACGGTGGGCAGCTGCGCGCAGATTGGCAAAAATGTGCATCTGAGTGGCGGTGTGGGTATCGGCGGTGTTTTGGAGCCTGTTCAGGCCGCGCCCGTAATTATTGAGGATAACTGCTTTATCGGTTCGCGTTCTATTATTGTGGAAGGCGTGCGTGTGGAACAGGAGGCGGTTTTGGGGGCCAATGTCGTTATCACCAAATCAACCAAAATTATTGATGTTTCCGGGCCGGAGCCCGTGGAATACAAAGGGGTGGTGCCGGCACGTTCGGTGGTTATTCCGGGCAGCTATACCAAGAAGTTCCCCGCCGGAGAATATCAGGTGCCCTGCGCCTTGATTATCGGTAAACGCAAAGAGTCAACGGATAAGAAAACTTCGCTGAATGATGCTTTGCGTGAATATGATGTAGCGGTATAATCTGAATCCCTGAACTTTGTCCTGGAAAAACAGCATACAAGCTTTTGAATCTTATCTGAACCTGGAGCGCGGACTTTCCTCCAATTCCATTGAGGCCTATCTGCGCGATGTGGATAAGCTGTGGCAGTATTTTGAGATGCAGGCTAAGAAACTCGAACCCGAGCAGGTTAAGCTGGACGATTTGCACGCTTTTGTTATTTGGGCCGCCGAATTGGGGATGATGCCCAGTTCCCAGGCACGTATGATTTCGGGGATTAAGGCTTTTTATAAATACCTGCTGTTGAGTAATGCTATCGAAGACGATCCTTCGGAATTGCTGGAGGCGCCGAAGATTGGCCGTAAGCTGCCCGATACCTTAAATCACGAAGAGGTGGAACGCCTGATTGCCGCCATTGATCTGAGTAAGCCCGAAGGCGAGCGGAATAAGGCGATAATTGAAACTCTGTACGGTTGCGGCCTGCGTGTGAGCGAACTGATTGAGCTGAAATTGTCCAATCTGTATTTTAAGGATGAGTTTATCCGGGTGCGGGGTAAGGGCGATAAGGAACGCCTGGTTCCCATTGGCCGTGCGGCCATGGAGCAGATTACGCGCTATGTGGATTTGGTGCGGGTGCATCAAAGCATACAGCCCGGTTATGAGGACTATGTATTCCTTAATCGCAGGGGCAAGGCCTTGACCCGGGTAATGATTTTTACCATTATAAAAAATCTGGCAGAGGCCATCGGACTGAAAAAAAATATCAGTCCGCATACCTTCCGCCATTCATTTGCCACCGAGCTGATTGAGCGTGGTGCCGATTTGCGCGCCGTGCAGGATATGCTGGGCCACGAATCCATTACCACAACGGAAATATACACCCACCTCGACCGGGAATATTTACGCTCCACCATTATGAGCTATCATCCCCGCGCAAAAAAATGATGGAGGGTCTTTGATGTCCACCTCCGCTAAAGCTACGGTCGATAAATTTGATATGAGATTTTTAAACATTACCACATTAAACCAATTAACCAATTTAACCTACCTAACGGTAGGCAGGCAATTTTGCAATAGAACCTACCTGCCGGATTTCCTCCCGATAGGGATGGTAGGCAGGCAATTTAACCATTCAACCATATACCCACAAAAACATGAAAACCATCTTATCCTTACTCATACTCTTAATCACATCGGCAAGCCTATTCGCCCAACAAACCGAACAACTGTACAATCAGGGCCGGAAAGAGTATAAAGCCGGGCAATACAAAAAGGCCATTCATACCTTAAGCGCGGTGGTCAACAAATCCGACTTTTATTACGAAGCCTATACTTACCGGGCCCGGGCCTATCATGCATTGGGCATGGAAGACTCGGCGCGCATGGATTTTAATACGGCCTTAAAGAAAAATCCGAACTATCTCGTGGCACGCTATTACCGAGGAGTTTACTATTTCGATATAGAGGATTACGATCAGGCGATTAATGATTTTACTGCGATTCTCAAAAAGAAACCCACCTATGCCAAGGCTCTGGTTTACCGGGGGCGCTCGTATGAGGCGCAAGGAAAAGACGATTTGGCCATGGCCGATTATACCAAAGCCATAAAAGCGGGTACGAAGAATCCGGAACTGTATTACCGCAGGGCCTTGCTCTATAAAAAGCAGGGAAATCTGAAATTGGCGGTGTACGATTTGGGCAAGGTTGTGGAGCTGGATCCCGCTTTTCAAGAGGCCTATTCCTTGCGGGGCATTATCGAAGTGCAAAGAGGCCGTTATGCCGAATCGCTGAAGTATCTGGAAAAAGCATTGGAGCTGAATCCCGAAGATCAGGCGGCTTTGGAGGCGCGGGCGCATGCCTATTTGGAGACCGGCAATCAGGAGAAAGCATTGGCCGATTATAATGTTTTGGTAACGAAATATCACACGCGAAATGTGGAGGTATATTTCCTGCGCGGGAAACTGTTTGTCAGTCAGGGCGAGTACTCCAAGGCGTCCAAAGATTTCGCCCGTATAAGTGTGATTGATCCGCGAAACGATCAGGCCCTGGTGGAAAATGCGAAAGTTTATGTTTTGCGCGGGCGCCCGACACAAGCGATTCCCTTGGCGCGCAAGGCGATAGCATTTAATAAGGATAATTGGGAGGCCTATTACATTCGCGGTAAGGCCTATTTCGATTTGGAGCGCTTTCCCGATGCCGAAAAAGATTTGAACACTTCCATA
>CAYUAN010000109.1:0-8556 GCA_964442545.1 uncultured Prolixibacteraceae bacterium
GCACCAAAACGCCCTCGCATACCTTTGTTTTCATATTCGTCTTTAATTACTTTTTGGGCTTTTTTCCAGTCCACACCAAAAGTCGGATTTGAAAGCATATAATCAAATTTCTCATCCGGTAACCCGTCCACGGTAAAAGTATTTCCGAATTTGATATTTGCAGGGTTTTGTCCTTTTATCAACATATCCGATTTACAGATTGCATAAGATTCGGGATTTATCTCTTGCCCGAAAACTTTTAGTTCCGCATTGGGGTTAAGCTCTTTTATGTGCTGTTCGGCAACCGAAAGCATTCCTCCGGTTCCGCAAGCGGGGTCATACATTGTTTTTACAATTCCCTCTTTTGTCAAGGTCTCACTGTCTTCACTAAAAAGTACATTTACCATTAAGCGGATAACTTCCCGCGGGGTAAAATGCTCTCCTGCCGTTTCGTTTGATTGTTCTGCAAATCTTCGGATAAGGTCTTCAAAAATATAACCCATTATCATTGGGTCGTCATCAGAAAGGTCAATTTCCTGAAACGCTTTTACCACACGAAAAAGAATATCCGCCTTTGGGTCGTCCATTCTGTCTATTTGGTCGTCAAAGTTGAAATATTCAATAATTTCTCTCGCACTTGTTGAAAATCCGTTAATGTAGTTTCTAAGATTTACAGCAATATTATTCGGGTCGGCAATCAATTTATCAAAGTCAAATTGACTGCGATTATGAAAATTAAAACCGGCTATTTTATTTAACGCAATGTCTTTGGCACTTTCTTTTAGTTTTTCAACTTTTGGCAAGTAATCAAGCACCTTTTGTTTGGTGTCTTTCAAAACACAATCCAATCTTCTTAATACAGTCATTGGCAAGATTACTTTTCCGTAATCAGAGCGTTTGTAATCGCCTCTCAGCAGATTAGCGACTTCCCATATTTTGTCTGATTTTTCTTTAAAGTTCTTCATATCTGATTTTATTCCTTTTATTTATTTTCAGTTCAGTTTCTTTTGAGCGTTGGCAAAAAATAGCTCTTTTGCAATTTCAGGTTTGCGGGTCGGCTCGTGCGAATTGCAAATGTGCTATTTGTGCGTTGGCTTTTCATCTCAATATTTTCTTGTAGCAAATTTCTCATTCTGTTTTATCCTCTTTGCTTGTGCCTAACGTCCGAATATACTGACCGCTCAATATATCCACAATACTTATTTATTGATTAATACCTACATTCAGCTCTTCAGCCCGGCAAATAATCCGCCTTCTTTATTAAGGTTTCCTTCCGTCAGATTATAGGTCTTTCTGATTTGGGTATCATCCGCCTCGTTTAAGTGCAGTTGTTTTGCAAAATAATTCAGAAACTCCTGCTCCGATTGGTAATACACATTATCTGCGGCGACAATGGCGCAGGCAAATTCGAAAAACAGTTTTTCCAGTTTTTGCGCCCGGGCATATTCCACGATTTTCTCCATGCTGTAGGGTTGCCGGAAAGTCCGGTTTAACTCATCCATCAAGTCATCATGGGATTTTTTCAGGCGCGAGAGCATATCCTCATTTAACAAACCCTCCACCCCGATAATAAAATCATAAATAATTTCATTTACCGCATCCATTTCTTCGTCCTGAATTTCTTTATCCGCCACCACGGCATTACTCAAAACGCTTACAATATATTTACTTCGTTCCAGCAATATTTCATAATCTTGCTGATCAATCTGTCCGTCATTATTGGCATCCAGCAAATTGCCGTCCATATACGTAAAACCGCGGGAAATTAATTGACGAACTTTTTCGTTTTCTGCCAGTTGCATTAAAACCTGAATAAAATCGGAAGTTGTTTTATGAGCCATGTCTTTAAATTTTTAGTTGCTAATTTTTTACTTTCATCATTACAAAACTAACATTTTATTAGGATATTTCCAATTCCGGTTTGTTGAGCTTATTGATTTGAAAAAGATTTACTCATAATTACATATATACCGGCATCGCGTTATTTTTTAAGTGTTTGAGTTTATAAATATCATCTGTCGTTTCTACTCTGACTATTCTTCAACAAGTATATTCGAAAGCCCCGGAAGCCAACCGCCAGCAGCAAAGCAAGGGTCAGCAAAGGCCATAGCAATACGAATATTAGGGCATTGACTTCGTAATAAGACAATCCTGAAATATGGGCAAGGTTTATTATAAAATCCACGCAATAAACAAAGAGTTTCCTGATCAGATTCAGTAAAATATCCATTTAGTTTTTCTCCTTTAGCTTTTTTAATTTTTCCCCTTGATTCAAAAATGTGATAAACAAAAAATACATCAAGCCCGGCCACAGGATTACCATAAAAATAATATTGGCCACCGCGTAGTCTCCCATCTGATGTAAGAATTTAATTTCCCCGAAATATAAAACATCAATATAGCGGAACAAAGGCTGCATAAACTTAACATGATGTTGCTTGCAATGTGTGCTCGTATTGTAATAACATGCCCAGGAACAATCCGTATCACTCGCATTGACAGGGCTTATGGTTTTTACTCCGTAAACAATTCCGCTGTTTTGATTTCCTGCAAGGCGTACCGATTCATTCACCAGAATCATTATTAAAAATGGGGTGATAAGAATCAGAATATTCCGCCAAACTTTATGCTTCATAACTATTCATTTATAATCCGGTTAATCAAAGCAAAAGTGGTGTCCGTGCGTGCAACCAACAAGGAGTGGTCCGCCCCTTTGATGCGATGGAGCACATATTTCGATTTGGGAATTTTACTGTTGATCCAGCCGCTGCGATCGTTGGAGCCATAAATTACATGCACCTTCTTTTTGGTTCGCGGAGTGATTTTTAGCCCGGCCGAAAGAATCGTATAGGATTTGAAGGAGTTGGGGTAATAAGCCGCCGCATTATTGATCGCCGAACCACCGTTGGAAAGCCCGACGATATGCGGCTTTTTATACGGAATACCCATACGCTTAAACGCGTGCGGTATGGTATGATTGACGATGTATTTCATATCCTTACTCGTAAAATACCCGCTAAAATTGGGTGTCTCCACGGCAATCACAATCGCGTCGGTATATTCGGCGAAGAGCGTGGGATACATTTGCCAGTTGCCCGCCATACCATGACAAAAAACCACCACCTCGCAGTCCTCCGGATTTTTATCCTTGGGAACATGCAAAAAGTAGTGCGAAACATCCCTGTAAAAACCGCTACCCTGCATAAGCTGATAAGGCGTGGCATGGGTCGGCAGGCCTTTGCGTGCCAAGTTCCGGTACTTCACATGGAAGATATTATTTACAAACCAAGTGCTTTTGCAATAACGGATCACATCGCTCACAGCGGACTTGTTCAGGTATCTATCGGGCACCAAATAAGCCCCGAGGGAAACCGCGGTCATCACCTCCCCTTCGCCTACGATATTTGTGGCATAGGCCATAAGCGGCTGCCCCACTTCTTCCCCGCTTTTCTTATCGAAATACACACTTTGGATATAGTCGTCCTTATCGGCGCTGCGGTCGGGATACAGCACAAAAAAGGAGAGCAAAAACAAAGCGAAGGCCGAGCGGTTTATCAGGCGCTTATTTTCCGTATAATTCGGAATCCATGGCCGGAGCACTAAAAAGATAAGGTACAGGAAAATGATTTTCAGGTGCCAGCTCACAAACAGCAGGAACAGCAACACGAGCAGGGATACTTTGATATATGGTTTTTTCTTCATGACTTTTTGTCTTTGCAGGCAAAAGTATTCCAAACAATCCGCATCGAACACGACACGGCGTGTCGTGTTTAAAATAAAAAAAACCGCAACTCCCCTGAGCCGCGGTTTTCAGTCCGGTTTTTATAGCATTATTTGTGGTGGTCGATAAATTTGGATACCACTTCCACAAACTTATCCGGCTCATTAACCATAGGCGAATGGCCTGAGCGGGCAAAGAAAACCGTGTCTTTACAGACGGAGCCCAGATTCAGATACGCGGTTTTCGCCAGTTCGATGGGTACCACCAAATCATATTTACCCCAGATAATCAGCGAAGGAATTTTAATTTTATGCAGATAGGGCGTTAAATCCACATTACTTAAATCCTCTTCACCCGTAAATAAATGTACCGAAGTAAAAGTTCCCGTAATCGTTTTCGTAATGGGGTTTAGCCCGAAAATATTGGCCAGCCCTTGCAAACTGCCAGTACCGTTGCCCGATGCGATAATTCCGTCATCTATCAATACGCTTTCCGCTTTTTGGCCATAATCATTTAATTTCCCGCTTTCACTTTGTGATAGCGGCATGGAGGTAGTATCAATACCCTTTGCATAATCAATAAACTTATTCCAGAATTTAGTATTGTTTCCTAAGGCGAGTTGCTCATTGCTCACACGGATGGCGTCGCGCACAATATAAAGAAACATGTCACGAATATTATGGGCACCGTCCACATCAATCCAGCCCTTAAAATGACTCTGAATATTATCCTTGGTAAGCGCGGCTGGGCCTAACATTCCGCCCCAGCTGTGCCCCATCAGGAAGAGGGAGATATCATCTCCGTATTTCTTTTTCAAAACCAATGCCAGGGCATTCACATCATCGGCCATTTCGGAGAGGTTCACCACATCTTTTGAATAATGTCCTTGCGACATTCCCTGTCCGCGTTGGTCCCAATATACCATAGCGTATTTCTCTTCCAATTGCGCGGAATAGACACCATCGCGGTATTCCAGTCCCGAACCGCCCGGACCGCCATGCAGTATTAGCACAAAAACTTTGCTGGCGCCGTTTCCGTAAATATACGCCGGCATATCGGCTCCGTTACGGCGCACATAAATCACCTCGCCCAAATCATTGATATCATCTTTCTGGCAGGCGTACAGTGAGGAAATTATTATCAGTAACAGTATTATCTTTTTCATAAAGCTCAAGCTATTTTAATTAAAACGGTAACCAAATTCAAAATTCAATAAAGGCATCATGTTAGCATTATACTTAATCAAAGTCATAATATTCAAATTCATAAACCATGCATTAAACATCTTGCCTTCTTTCATTTTTTTGCCAATACCCATAATCAGCGTTGGCGCATAGTAAAAGCGTCCCGGTAAAGTTACCTGCGACACACTTCCCTCATCGTCCACCTCCCAGGTTTCGGGCAGGAACGAGCGATACAGTGCCGCCGGGCTAAGCCCGAAATTATAATTAAAACCTTTGGTGTTTGTTTTGCGGTAGGTTACCCCAAAATAGGTAAATACGGCGGTAAAATCCTTTGGGTCCCAAAAGAAGCCAAAGTCCCCAGTTACCATAAATTGATGCATCTTATGTTTTTCCTTGCCGCTCTTTACCTTCCCGTCAAAATGGGTTTCTCTGAACACATAAGCCGCCCCGACTTTTAATCCGGGATTCCATAGGTTATTCCCGTAATACGAGGCGTTATATCGCAGATTCAAGCCCATGGGCTCCGGCTGTTCTTCCTGAGCAAAAAGGAGCATCGGAAAAAATAAAACTAAAAGTAGTAGTTTCTTCATCAGAAATAGTTTTTATTAGAAATGGATTATTAATTAAATCACGGCAGCAACAAATGTAAAACAAAATTTTCTTGCTTTAATACAAATCACATTAATAAAATGCTCAGGTAGTATCAGCAACTTATTTAAAAAGCCTGAGGAGCGACCTTAGAAATAATTAACTTTGTTGCTGTTCTCAATTCATAAAAGATGATTAAAGCGAATAATATCAACAAATCATACGGTAAGCTGCAAGTGCTGAAAGGTATTGATATCGAGGTGGCCAAAGGCGAGATTGTTTCCATTACGGGCAGTTCGGGCGCCGGCAAGTCCACCCTGCTCCATATTTTGGGCACTCTGGACAAAGCCGACAGCGGGAACATCATGATTGACGGGCAGGATGTGATGACCCTGAAAGAAAAACAGTTGGCCGCTTTCCGCAACAAGCATATCGGCTTCGTATTTCAGTTCCACCATTTACTGCCGGAATTTACGGCATTGGAAAATGTGTGTATTCCCGCTTTTATCGCCGGCGATTCGAAGAAAGAGGCCGAGCAAAAAGCCAATGAACTGCTGGATTATCTGGGTTTGCTGCCCCGCGCCGGACATAAACCTTCGGAAATGTCGGGCGGCGAGCAACAGCGTGTGGCCATTGCCCGCGCTTTAATCAACAGGCCGGCAATCGTCTTTGCCGACGAACCGTCGGGAAATCTGGATGCCAAAAACTCCGCGGAGCTGCACGATTTGTTCTTCGACCTGCGCAAACACTTTAATCAAACATTTGTGATTGTTACCCACGACCCTGTTTTGGCCGATAAGGCCGATCGTAAAATTGTGATTCAAGATGGGGTTATTGAATAAAGCTCATTAAATAATACCACTAAACTTTAATTATATAAAGATAATTAGAAAATAGACCCTAGGAATCCATCTGAGTTAAATTCTCATATCAAGATTCTATAATTTCACAAACTTCCCCGAATACTTTTCTTGACTATTTATGAGTGTAATTTGATAATAATAAATTCCTGATTTGTAATTGGAAATATTGATTTTGCAATCTTTTTGTGAACGTGCAATTTGCTCTTTTTTAATCAATTGACCCAACGAGTTATAAATAAAAAGCTCAGATTCTTGATTGATATTTTCCATATCGAAAGTAACAATATCTTTTACAGGATTGGGATAAGCTTTTACAACCAAATTCTCACTAATTAGATTTTGAAACCCAATCGTATTAAAATAAGAAAATGCAAAACCTATCAACCAAATGGTATCTCCATTTTGTTCTATATGGCACTGTTCACAATAATTAAACGGATCTTCGTACATTAAGCTATCGGTAGATGAAGCCCAAATTGGACCCGGACATACATAATGATAAAACTGAAAGCCACTACTCATTCTAACAGTATCTTGAAAAAGTGTAGAATCCCAGGTAAAATGAAAGGGTCGGTATTTATTCTTAACGGCTATAAACACTGGTGTGCTTGAATAAATACAAGGCGGTTGTGGAGTATATCTCATTATTTTCTTCTTGCTTTGAAACGAAGGATTATAGGTAGCACCTGAATAATTGATATAGTCAAATTCAGATAATCGTACTTCGAAAACACTATCCCATGCCTGATTAACAATATTAATTTCTCCATACTGAGCATTTATCGTGTCTGATGCCGTAGCATCATACCCCAAGGTAATAGTATCACAATTTCCCACAGCATCCTCAAAATACACATCGAAAGTGAACTGTTGGGCCTGAACTAAAACAACTGAAAATAATGCGAGAATTGTAATGTATAAATTTTTCATTTTATGGGGTTCTGAATGATAACATACCTAATTGACAAGTTAATTTATAAATAGTTGCACCAAAATAAACCTTTCTTATTAAAACTGAACACCTAATTTCCTAAACATCCCTATTGTATCAAGATGTGAAACTCCTAATGCTTTACAAGGTTCTGGAATTTTAATTTTATTCTTTCGAGTAGGCTGACTTACTTCATGGGTAATAAGGAGATATTTATGCTTCAAACAGTAGGATACAATCCAAGCATCAGCTTCTTCTGAATCTAGAAATTCATCTATTGCTTTTTGCTGAAAATGGTCATTTCTAGATATTGTCCAATCTACTAACACAGGTTTGGTGATTTTCTTCAAATCCAATGCTCTACGAGCAATTACAACTGGACTAACCTTAAAAAAGGCGAGCAATACGTTTAATATCTGGGTTATTATTCCATTCTTCTATAAAAGCAAATTCAGGCACAAGAAACTCAGCAGCAACTTTATCGCAAAGCTGCTCAATTGGTTCGTTTGCAGCCTGCAACTTTCTAAAATCAAAACCTGCGCTCTGCCCTGTCTATATATGTGCCAATTCGTGTACAATGGTAAACATTTGAGTAGCTTTACCATCATGGTTCAATAAAAACAAATATTTTATTGTTTATAATTTGGCTATAAAAAGCAGGAACTTTCAAAATTTCAAACAAGTAAATTTTCTAATTTTACAGGCATGCGCAAAACAATTCTTTGGTGGTTTCCAATTCTGGTTTTAGTATTTATTTCCTGTCAAACGGGATTCGAAAAGCCCGTGGGCAAAACGGTTTTCCGCTATAACGAATCGGCCGGTATCAGCTCGCTGGATCCTGCCTTTGCCCGCGACCAGGCCAATATCTGGGGCGTGAATCAAATCTTTAACGGCCTGGTGCAACTGGACAGCAATCTTTTGGTGCGTCCCGCCCTGGCCAAATCATGGGAGATACAAGACAGCGGCCGCACTTATATCTTTCGCTTACGCACCGATGTGTATTTTCACGACAATGTTTGTTTCCCGGACAGCACCGGCCGCAGAATGGTCGCGCAAGATGCCGAATACAGCATCAAACGTATTTTGGATATCAAAACCTTAAGTCCGGGCGCGGTATGGCTCAGCAATCTGCTGCAAAAAGATTCGGCAGGAAATTATTCCGTGCTTGCTCCCGATGATTCCACGCTGGTCATCAAATTGCGCAAGCCCTTCTCCCCTTTTCTGGGCCGCCTGAGCATGCAGTATTTCTCGGTGGTGCCCCACGAGGCCATCGAATATTACGGCAAAGAT
>CAYUAN010000110.1:0-2693 GCA_964442545.1 uncultured Prolixibacteraceae bacterium
CGCTAACTTCCGCCGGAAAATTATCCAACACCTGGGCAAATACTTTCCCGGCGTTGTTAATAACACAGGAGCTTTCTACCGACGTACCTTCATCATTATCCCAAGGAATGAGCTTAACCCATACCGTATCGCTCGTCTCCGGTAAATCGCTTTTGCTCTTCCACACAACCGAACCCTGATACTGATCCGAAGTCAGACCACTGTTCTTGCCGATTAAGGTGCCCGGCAACCAGTTTTGGCGGTTTAAACTGTATTTAAGTTGAATACTCAGTGTGTCATTTTCCGCATCGCTCAGAGAAAAGCTAATAGGCACTTCATCAAAGTACAAATCCGTTAGCGGCTCTATATTTGCACTGGGCGGTTGATTATTATCCACATGAATAAGAATGGAATCTGCCTGCCCATTGTCATCGTAATAAGTATTATGCGGCTTAATAATAAACCAAGCATTCACATCTTTGCCGGGCAGATCGCTTGCCGATTGCCAAATAATATTGCCGCTAAAATCGGTAATTTCGGCGGTCTTACCTTCAACCGTAGCAACATGCTTGACGGTCTCGGACTGCAAGCGGTAATAGCAATCAATATCCGTCGTATCTTGCTCGGCATCCGTGATTTGATAATGAATCGTTATATTATTGCTTTGTTCGGTATTGATTTCTTGTAATGTAATGGAAGGATTTTCATTGCCGTCATCAGGGAGGAAAGTAGTAGAAACTGAAGCAACAAGATTGCCAAATTTATCACGCACATCATTTAATGTAATTTCAATTAAATCAGATGATTCTATTTTTTTATTGAGAACTAAAATAGCCTCTGAATCGTTTAATCCAGTAAAAGAAAAATTATCAATAATATGATTGTTATGTAACCCTCCAGTTCCTGCAGTAAAACCGATATACATGTCTTGCGGAGTAAAATCAAAAATATGATAGTCAACAACTTTTGTTCTCTCAAAAGAGGCTTGGTCATTGGATAAAAACACTTGAATATAACCATTATCAAAATATACTTCGCAATGAAACCAACCTACATTATCCAATCTTGGATGGCCAATACTTGAAATATATATATTATTTCCGTTTGAATCTCTAATTCCTATACGATCATAATGATATTCATCAAAAAATATTGCATAGCCATCCAATCCATTAAAACCTAATCCGCCTCCACTTGCCCCTAAAAGATTTGGCGAATCACCTCGAACCATACAAAATGTTAATCCATCCGCTCCATTCCCATCTCCAATATAAAAATCAAAATTCGCAATAAATTGCCTTAAATATAATTTTTGATTATAAAAAATTGACCCGGCAGTATTGTATTTGGTAGGAGTTAGAATAATATATCCCTTTGAATCCCATTCGGCTGAGCCATTTAAAGAAAAATTATCCAATTTATCATTAGAAAAATCGTTATAAAAATTACCAAAAAATGTTTTAGTAATACTATAGGGATTAGAAACTTTCCAATCTGAGTCGGAAATAGAATTTTTATCCATATCTTCATTAAATGTAATTTTGATGATACTATCACCCACTGACGCAAACGCTTCCATTTTGGTTGGCAAATCCGTTTTTATCTTTGCCGGTTGTGGTGTTATTCCGGCCTTTCCTTCGTCATGATCATAAGGCACTACTTTCAATTCCACCGTCGTACCTTCAGGATGCGTATTCGGTACATCTTCCATTACTTTCCAAGTAAAACTTTGGACCATTCCATTATACCCGGTAATATTCTCGGTCTTACCCTCAATTGTTGCCGCAGTCCAACCCGTATCTCCATGCAATTTATAATAAACTTTTATGCTTAAAGGATCATTCTCTTTGTCGCTTATTGAATAATTGATCGGACGGTCGCCGGTAATCGTACCGGGAATGATATATAACTGCGCAGAAGGCGCTTCATTATAATCGATCTCTATATTACGCTCAATATTGCTCGTACCAAAATCCTTATCCTTCGCCGTTACTTTAAAATATACATCCTCATTCTCATAACCTTCGCCCAAATCGGCTTTAGTCCTCCAAAAAATATAATAATCATGCGCATCACTAATTTCTGTTGTTTGACCCGATATATTGGCCGGATGCCAACTCTTTCCCTGATCCAAGGAATAGGCGCATTCAATACTACATAGATCGTGCTCGGCATCTTCTAACCGATAAGCAAATTCTATACTATCTCCCCAATCCTTTACCACTCCGAGCGCTCTGACGCTGGGCGGTAAATTGTTATCTATCGGAAAAGGATCAAAAGTTATATATTCGGAAGATTCAAATTCACCATCCCAAACTTTCAAACGAATGCGTACCAAACCTTCTTTCCCGGGGGCGGATTGATAGGAATACCACTCTAATTTATTTGAAGAATTGTTCATTATTTGACGATTTCCAAGGCTATTTAAGTCCACTCTGTGCCACTTAGTTTCTGTGGTCATCATGTATTCAAATTCTAATACTTCCATATCATCTCCATCCGGATCGCTTCCATGCACCGTTATAAAAATCGTATCCGAAGGCTCACTATTATATCCCTCTATTTTTAGGATTCGAGCCGACGGTCGGTGATTATTATTTACTTTAAATGGCGATGAATAGGCAATGTTGGAAAAATTCGGGCCATCCGTTACCTGCATGCGAAAATAAACAGAATCATGCATCTGATTATATAGATACCCTTGATCGTACTGT
>CAYUAN010000111.1:0-5008 GCA_964442545.1 uncultured Prolixibacteraceae bacterium
TTTTTTTTTGAAAATAAACAAATGTTTTAATTTAGCATTCTAAGGTTTCATGAAATCATTCAAAGACTTTTTCCCCTGAATGGAAACGCCCTGAAATCAGTTTACAATTTTCAGGGCGTTTTTTTTATGGAGTTTCAAGCATCACCCCAATCGGGCAAACATTTTCCCCGATCGAAACCGAATATTCACCGTAGCCTTGGCGATGGTGGCAAAAAAAACAATATAGCTCCCTTCACTCAGACCACAAATTGCAATTCGCTTTGCGGCGTCCGGCAATCCATATCCTGTCCGCGGTCTCTGTGATCTGCAATTTCGGCAGAAACACCCGTCATGCGGCCAATCAAGAAGATAATGAAACCAATCTTCTGCATTTCAGCATCGCTGATACGTTTCGAGCGGTAACTTTTCCACATCAGTTTCAGGGAAATCACCGCGATAACCGCATCAATATTCACACAATACACATTGCTCGAAACACCTTTTTTATAGAGTTGTTTCACCAGGTCGTGATAAAACTCCCAAAAGATATTCCCGATGCCCTCTTTCCGGAATCGCTTATAAATAAAATCTTCCCGGGGATCGATATTCACCCGCTTGCCCTTAAACACCGGATGATTAATGCACGGAATACGGTCATACGAGCTTGCACCGCGCAATTTGGCATCTTCTTTATACTTTTTATAATCAATGGCGACTTTCGTTGCCAGCTTTTTCAAGTCGGTGGCTCCCGTATCTTCCGGGTCTTTCAGCTTAATACCCTCAAAGGATTTTAGCAGAAATTCTACGGCTTCATATCCGCTGCCTCCGTGCGAAAGTCCGGTGTTGGACAAAAATCCGGCGAATGCCGTACTGATATTGTTGCGTGCACTTACACTTTCCTTGGCGCCTTTGGCACTGATGGTGCCCGGTCCGTTGGTCAGCGTAAGGGCAATAAGCGCGGCAAATTCCTTCAATTGTTTTCCTTTGGGCGCTTCGCCAAATACACTATGGTAGGCCACTTCCGTAAAACTGCTTTTCAAGGCCTCCAGATTGCTGCGCTCTTGAATTTCTTTCAATAATTTCGTTGCCTTTCCGCTTTGCATCCAGTTCAGCATCTGAGCCTCAATGGCCAGGTAGGTATAAAGGTCCTCGGCGGTTTCCCGGCTGATTTTTTTCAATACAAGCGCCGGCAGGCTTAAACTCAAAAGCAAGGCGCTAATCAGAAATATATTCGGATCTTCCAGCTTGTTTTGTTCAACAAATCGTGCCGCATAATGCATAATATTGCTGGCGTTGAACTGAGTACGGATATTATCAATAAAAAAATGCGTAAAACTGTCTGCCTTCCTTTTGCCTGAAGGAATAAAATCCTTTGCCAGCTTGGCGGCTTGTTCGTAATCAATTTCATGCTGCACATCCGTGATGCCCAATTCCACAAATAGGTCAATCAGTGCTTTCGTATATTTTTTTGCCAGCCTAAAGTCGGCATGATTTCCCAATATGGCCACGGCCGACATCAAGGCTTCGTTTGGAGTGGCTCCGTTGGCTTCGGCTTTTTGTACCACTTCTTTACACAAACTTGAAGTAGGGTAGAGGTAGTTCAGCGAAATATTTATCAGCCGCAATTTCGATTCCTCGGGATGCATTTTGGTCAATGCGAAAATCATATTGCTTTCCAGTGGATAATCAATCAGGTCGATTACCGGAACCCCATGCAACTCGGCCACCTGTGTACGGATGTTGATGCGTGAAGCACCGGATGCATTACGCATTCGCCGGCGGAGGAAATTTGCGCCAAGCTGTTTTTGTGCTTCGGCAATTTGTTCGTTATAGGGCGGGATGGCCTCCACAATGTCCAAACGCAGGTGTGGGGGCAGTTTCCAATCGAAATCATTCCCCATCCAGGCTTTCAAACTCAAATCCCCGCGTGGTTCAAAATCCGGTTTCATTCCCAGCAAGTCGTAGAGTGCTTTTGCGGCTAAGGGCGCATGTTGGATGGATTCAATTCGCACGCCTTTTTTACTTACCCGCTCGGGATGTTCGGGGTCAAACGCGGGAACTCCGAAATAATCGTCAAACCATTTTTCTTTGGATTCCGCATCATCATTCGATCCGGCCAATGCTCCGGCATGGCCGACGGCACGGCTTAGATTTGATTTCCAACGGCCCGTAACACAAGCGATAATCGGTTTGTTGAATTTAAATCGTCCTTCCTGAATCCAGTCGAGGGCCTGTTTTTCGTAAAAGCCGCCCGGTTCCACATACATCAGGGCCAATTTGGTGCGTTTGTCGTTTTGAGCGGCATTCAAAAATTCGGCTGCTGCGAATTGAATAATCGTGTCTTTGCCTGAGCTTAGAATCACGCTCGTTCCGATGCCCTCCGTTTTCAGATATTCTGCGATGGTGTTTCCGAAATTACCCGAATTGGAATGGATGGCTACCGAGCCTTTCAGCAATGTTTCTTCGGGATTGTCGCCACCCAGAGCACCACCGATACGCACATGGTTCCACGAATCGGCCAGTCCCAGTGAGTTGGCACCAAATACATCCACTTCATTAGCCTGACACACAGCGCGAATCATGCGCTGGTCTTTCACACTTATTTTCTCGGTTACGATAACAATCTTTTTCAAATCGCATTCGCCCGCACTTTTATAGTGGCATAATTCGGTTACGGCGTAAAATACTGCCGAAGGCGGCAGATACACCACGCCGGTATCAAATTCGTGATTCTTTACCACTTCTGCCAGGCGTGAATAAACCGGAATATCTCCGGCCGGGGTTTTGAGCTTGCCGGGCCGGCCATATTGCACGCCTGCCACGATATTGCCGCCGCTAAAAGCATGGGATACAGGAGTAACCTTGCGGCTTTCGTTACCCAAAATATTCATTACGACCACACGGTTCTTTTTGGTGGCCAGATCTGCCAGGCTCAGCGTTCCGACGAAATACGGGAAAGGGTTTTTATATTTTGCCATCTTTTTATTCTATTAAATTCTTACTGAAATGAAAATTATTGCCGTTCGCGCATCCAATCGTCCATATCTACGGCAAACTGAATTACCTCTAACATAGAGCTGTCGTATCCGAAAAATTTATAGGGAATTTGCAGATTGTTCAGCACATTGGCGGCATAGTCGAATCCTTTAATCAGGTTTGGCCCGCCGCGGCCCACTACCACATACAGATTGGGTTTTCCGTGCTTGGCGGCATAATCGCGTAGGGCATCGAATATTCCTTTTAGGGTAACATAAATATCGGTATTGTTGGCTTTGCCGCCGATTATCAAAAGCACATTGGTGTTTTTCAACCAGTATTTATAGGTGATGGAAGCAATTTCGTACATCTTTTCGTAGGGCGGATTACCCCCAAAATCGCTGGAAATGGTGGTTTTGGTGGAGAGCACCTCTGTTGCGGCACTATTGGCCCCGCCGCCAAACATAAAGGGCGTAATGGTTCCTTCCGGATTAATTACCACCACATCACTTTGGCCCTGGTAGGTACGCAGTGCGTTTATCTCCGCTTCAAACTCGCTCAGGTCGGTATGGAATACCTCAGGTGGCAGGTTCAGTCGTTTGTATTGCGGATTGTCCTGGTCAAACTGGGCCTTAAAATCGCAGGCCACCGGCAGCAAACGTCCGTTGCGGCTTTCCATACGGATAGGATTTATCTCCAAGGTGGTAAAGCCGAAATCATTGTAGAGATTCCATAAATTGGGCAAATACTGGGTCAGCGGACTGATAATTTCCGCAGGGGCATCCAGTTGGCTCAGGGCATCGATAATATGATAGGATTTCAGCCCGGTGATGGCATCGAAAGATCCTTCAAATATTTTATCTTTTTCCAGCTCTTCTATGTCCACACCACCATGATGGGTCAGCGTGAAATTTACGCGGCGCGTAACTGTGGAAACGGAAAAGTTAAAATAAATCTCGTAAGAGGAAGGAATAAATTCTTCAAAGGTTACCCCGTTGGATTGTATGCGCTCGTTATGGAAAAAGTGCTCGGCAAAATACAACTGCTTTTTTGCTTGCAGGGCTTCCTTGGTGCTGTCCGCGATTTTTACCAGGCCGGCTTTGCCCTTTTTTCCTACACCTCCGTAAAAAATGGGTTTGACAACGCATTTGCCGCGTTTGTGAATCAACGTTTCAATTTCGTTCATGGTTGCATCAGCATCTAAAATCTCTGGGATGGGAAAGCCGGCAAGATTCAAGATGGGGGCACCATACTTCATTCCTGTAATTCGCATATCTGTAATGTTTTAATAAAGAACTCCACCAAAATCGCAATCAGGTATTCGTTTACCTGAATAAAGATATAAAATTAGTAAAAATTTTAAATGCTTTTTCTTTTTTTGAATATCCGAATAACGGAAAATGGTAAGTCGTTAAACTGCGGACATTATTATCTTACCACATTGTTTTAAGTGATATGGACAATCTTGATATACATGCCTCTGGTGAAATTTTAGCAAATTATTCTGAATCCCCGGTAATACACGCTTAGGAAGCGATTTGTTAATACTGAGCAGCATTGTGCCATCATCCGATTATTCCCCTCGCGAAATTGATTTTACCTTCCAATCAAGGGTTTGATATCCTTATCAATATCGGGCTGAATCATAATATGGGTAACACCGTCCACAATTACATCCACTATGGGCCAGGCAATATCATCACTCGTATAACCCGCATTGGTAAGCTTTTCCATCATTTCCGCACGTTTCTCGTTATTGGTATTGATGTCATAGAAGGTATAGGGAATGTTTTCTTTGTCGAGTTCATCCTTAAAGCTGCTGCATAAGCCGCAATCGGGTATGCCGTAAACGATTACTTCCCAGGAATCGGGCTCTTTGTTTTCATTGGTATCTTCATCTTTGTTGCAAGCGGTGGTGAGGATTAATCCGAACATCAGGATGATCGCGGAAAGAATAAATATCTTTTTCATAATGTTGTGGTTTGTTATGATGACACCATTCGTTAGGAGAAAGTTGTTTGGCCGGATAAAAAAAGCGGACAATTGTCCGCTT
>CAYUAN010000112.1:0-7130 GCA_964442545.1 uncultured Prolixibacteraceae bacterium
CTTCCCCGTAACCGCAGGTCAAACCAATAATGTAAAACTATATGTATTGGCTTATTCGTGGGTGCGTCCACGGTTTATTAATACTAATCCGGACCCTAATAATAATGATGTGTTTAAGTATGTTTCTGGGTTATCTTGTGATAATTGTGGATCTGCTGGTTTACCACCAGTATTTCACGGCTCAACAGATTCTACACTTTATTGGATAGGGAAAACCTGGAGCGGCACAAATCAATATGGAATACCTAAAGGACATAAAGAGTATTCTCCTCATGAGGTACATGGCAAGCTTACTCGTAATGGGGTAACAAGAGATACCGCTATTATATATACAGTACCGCCTTATGATACCAGTGTGGTAGAGATACGATATTAAAAAGTGATAAAAAAACACGCTTCATAGCCATACACATTGCTTGCCCACACAATCCTTACACAAAAAACCCAAGGCAATCAAAGAGTATGTCTATCCCTACACACTTGTTTACCGATAGGAAGAAAGAAAGCACTGAAAGGCAACAATGGCTCATACTGCATGCCGAATTTAGTTGTAGGGGGGGACACATATTATTGTTAATTTAGCAACTCAACCAATTGAAGATTAACCGTTTTTATTTCAGCACGACAGCATAGCCGAGGCCATTATAAATAAAAAAAGCGCCCTTTGGAGGACGCTTTTTAAAATATTTAGTGATTTTTACTTCATTTCCCCGGGGAAATATTTGTAGAAATGAATAATCGTTTCAATTCCTTTATAGAAATTAAAGAGCGGATAATTTTCGTTGGGTGAGTGAATGGCGTCGGATTCCAGGCCAAAGCCCATCAGTATGCTCTTGATGCCCAATACATCTTCGAAAGTGGAAATAATCGGAATGCTTCCGCCGGAGCGGGTAGGGATGGGCTTTTTGCCGAAGGTGTCGGTATAAGCTTTTTCGGCGGCTTTGTAGGCCGGCATTGTGATGGGCGAAACATATCCCTGGCCACCATGCAGCGGAGTAACCTCTACCTTAACCGACTTGGGTGCGATTTTCTCCAGATGCTCTTTCACTAACTGACTGATTTTTACATTATCCTGATTAGGAACTAAACGCATGGAAATCTTGGCGTGTGCCACAGACGGAAGCACGGTTTTGGCTCCCTCACCGATATAGCCGCTCCAGATTCCGTTTACATCCAATGAGGGGCGAATACCTGTACGCTCGTTGGTGCTGTATCCTTCTTCTCCTTGTACTTCTTCAATGTCAAGGGCTTTTTTGTAGGCTTCCAGATCGAAGGGGGCTTTAGCCATTTCAGCGCGCTCTTCGGGGCTTACCTCAATCACATCATCGTAAAAACCGGGAATGGTAATGCGGTTATGCTCATCGGTAAGCGAGGCGATCATTTTGGCCAGCTCGTTGGCCGGATTGGCTACGGCTCCGCCGAAAATACCCGAGTGCAGGTCTTTGTTGGGGCCGGTAACTTTCACTTCAACATAGCTCAGGCCGCGCAGGCCGGTAGTAATGGAAGGAATGTCCTGTGCAATCATACCCGTGTCGGAAACCAGAATGGTGTCGGCTTGCAGCATGTCTTTGTGCTCGGCGCACCATTTCCCCAAACTGGGTGATCCGATTTCTTCTTCGCCTTCAATCATAAATTTCACATTGCAGGTTAGCGTACCGGTGGCTACCATCGATTCGAATGCCTTGATGTGCATAAATCCTTGTCCTTTGTCATCGTCCGCTCCGCGAGCGTAAATCTTGCCATCGCGCACTTCGGGCTCAAACGGGGGCGTATCCCACAGGTCGAGCGGGTCAACGGGCATCACATCATAATGTGCATACACCAACACCGTGGGAGCATCGGGGTCGATAATCTTTTCGGCATAAACAACCGGATTGCCGTCCGACGGCATTACCTCGGCCTTGTCGGCTCCGGCAGCCAGCAGTTTGTCGCGCAGGGCTTCAGCCGTGCGTACCATATCGGGTTTATGTTCTTCAATCGAGCTGATCGAAGGAATGCGGATAATCTCGAACAGTTCTTCCAGAAACCGTTCTTTATTTTCATTGAAATAATTTATTGCTTTTTCCATGTGTTGAATTTTATATTGATTGATGCGACTAAAATAGTTAAAAACTGCTTTGGATTTATGTTTAGTCGAGCGATACATCAAAGATGAAAACGAAATAATGACTTATCGGATTTCTTTTATAAAGCGGGGGGCATTTGTTTAGCGGCCAGGTTTGCCGGATAGGCTGTTGCCCGGCCTTAAAAAACATAGATGATGCATGCTTTCAGCGAAATAGCCAAAAACTAATTTTAAAAGCTCTGAGTAAGCGGGTCTTGCGTCAGGCATTTCTTTTTTAGCTTGAAATACAGATAAATATATACCGGCAAATGGTCGCTGTAACCGCCGTAATATTTACGGCCGCCATAGGTTTTGGCCGGGGCTTTTATCCCGTCTTTATTTTCATAAAGGAAAAAATCTTCCCTTAGAATATTCATATTCCGCCACAATAGTCGAAGCTGTTTTCCCGAACTGTTTTCCAAAGCACCGCTGACAATGATTTGGTCGAGCATATTCCATTCCTTGGTTTTCCAGTAGTAATAGGTGCCGTCTTTTTGCTTGTCAGAATTTGCCGCCGTATTGTATAGACTGTCGGAGGCCGGCGTGGACGAAAAAGCCCGGGCTTGCAATACCGAGTCGATACTCAGATTATCGGTTTCATCATTAAAATCGCCCATAATCACTATTTTAGGTTGCGGGCTTACATGAAAAATCGAATCGGTAACTTGTTTTAAGGTTTGGGCGGCAGCCATACGTTTGGGTTCCGATTTGGCCCGGCCACCCCGCCGCGATGGCCAATGGTTGACAAATATATGCAGGGTGTCGCCACTTTTCTTAAACAGCAGTTTCGCGTAAAGTATTTGCCGTGTTTTAAACCGCTTATTGCCTTCAAGACGTACCGTATAAAACTGCTCGTTCAGTAGTGCGAATTTTTTGGAATTATAAAGCAGCGCCACATCTATTCCGCGAATATCCGGGCTTTCCCGGTGTACGATTTTATAATGGCCTTTACGCAGGGCATTCTGTGCGCTCAAATCTTCCAATACCTTTTGATTTTCCACTTCCACCAGGCCAAGAATATCGGGCAGCTTTCGCTTATCCGCCGAACTGATTACCCGGGCCAGATGCTCCAGTTTTGTTTGGTAGCGTGCGGATGTCCATTGCTTTTTGCTTTCGGGCAGGAAATCATTATCCAGCTTATGCGGATCGTCAATCGTGTCAAACAAATTCTCCACATTATAAGACATAATCAACACATTATGTTTGCATTTTTGCGCATAAGGGTCTTGTGCCTGTGCATATAGAACGCCTGTCAGCAGAAAAAGAAAAAGGGATATTTTGATCATTTTAGAAGTCTTTAAATCGGTTTAGTGTGCGGCGGTCGCGCTTCGTGGGGCGGCCTAGTCCGCGATTGCGGTATTCGAAACCGTAATTTTGCAGTATATTCCGTTTATTGTATTCGTCTTCGGGCGTATGGTCTTTCATATATTTGGAAACCAAGGGTGCCCCGACACGCTTTTCGAGCAGGTCCAAAACTTCCACAATCATATTTACCTGGTCTTTTTTGATCTCGATTAAATCGCCGACCTCAATATTGCGTGAAGGTTTCAGGGCGGTGCCGTCAATGCTCACCCGGCCGCTCTTGCATGCATCGGTAGCCTGCGAACGGGTTTTGAAAATGCGTACCGCCCAAATCCATTTATCCACTCGAACACCCATTGCGCCGCCTTATTTTTTACGGAAATAAATTTCGATAGGCACGCCGCTTAAATCCAGATGCTCGCGCAGTTTGTTTTCCAGAAAGCGCTTATAGGGATCGCGAATGTATTGCGGCAGATTGCAGAAAAACGCGAAAGCCGGATAGGCGAGGGGCAGCTGGGTTACGTATTTGATTTTAATGTATTTCCCTTTATAGGCCGGAGGCGGGAAATTCTCGATGGCATCCAGCATATACTCGTTCAGTTTTGAGGTTGTGATGCGCGTGGAACGCCGTTTGTAAGTATCAATGGCTTCTTGTAAAGCTTTGAGCAGGCGCTGTTTGTTTTGCACCGAGACAAACAAAATGGGTACATCGGTAAATGGTGCAATCCGGTATCGGATTTGCTCTTCGAACTGTTTGGTGGTTTTATGGTCTTTTTCGATTAAGTCCCACTTGTTCACCACAATCAATTCCTTTATGATTTCGTTGGGCAATCTGAAAAATGCTCATATCCTGCGATTCGAAACCGTTTTGGGCGTCCAGCATCAGCAATATCACATCGCTCTTTTCGATGGCGCGAATGGAGCGCAGGGTAGAGTAGTACTCAATATTTTCGTGCACTTTGGCTTTCTTGCGAATGCCTGCGGTATCCACCAGATAGAAATCAAAGCCAAAACCTTTGTAGCGTGTGTACAGCGAATCGCGGGTAGTACCGGCAATGGGCGTAACAATATTCCGTTCTTTGCCCAGCAAGGCGTTCACCAAAGACGATTTGCCCACATTGGGGCGGCCCACAACGGCAATCTTGGGAAGTACCTCTTCAGGTTCGTCAACATCATCTTCCTTGAAATTTTTTACCACTTCATCCAGCAAATCACCCGTGCCGCTGCCGTTAATGGCCGAAATACCATATACTTCGCCCAGTCCCAAGCTGTAAAACTCGTGAATGTGTTGGGCACGCATGGCGTTATCCACCTTATTGGCCACGACAAATACCGGCTTTTTACTGCGGCGGAGCACATCGGCAACCTCTTCGTCCAAAGGCGTGAGGCCTGTTTTTACTTCCACCACAAACAGAATCACATCGGCCTCGTCGATGGCCAAATCCACCTGCTTGCGAATTTCCTCTTCGAATATATCTTCGGAGCCTACCACATAACCTCCGGTGTCGATAACCGAAAATTCCTTTCCGTTCCAATCGCTTTTGCCGTAATGGCGGTCGCGGGTTACGCCGCTGGATTCTTCCACTATGGCTTGCCGTTCTTGGATCAGGCGGTTGAAGAGGGTAGATTTTCCTACATTCGGACGGCCTACTATTGCTACGATATTACTCATATTCACACGTTATTTTAATGCGCTGCAAAATTACATATAATTTAAGCAATGGGCGGGTGAGATAGATTTTACATATAATGCAGCTACTCAGGATAAAAGCCTTTCGCGCTGCTCGCTTAAAAACAAAAATAGCCGCAGACAAAGTCCACGGCTAAAAAATTTACACGCGATTACGTTATTAGAATTCCTTTTTCAGTTGTTCCACCCATTTATCCACACGCTCATCCAGTAAATCTTCCTGATGATCGAGGTCGAGTGCCAGTCCGCGGAAATAACCGTCGTGCAAGGCGGCAGACTCCTGATAGTCGTAGCTTCCGTCATCTTTCCATTGGCCAATAAACTGCACATTATGTTTCTTAATAAAATTATATACACGCTCCATGCCGTCCTGGAAATTATGGGGGTAATTTATTTGATCGCCCAGTCCGAACAAAGCAGTTTTCTTTCCGCCGAAGTCCACGCCTTTTTCCTCCAAATCGTGGAACATCACATACCATTTATTATCTTGTGTGGCATCTTCCCAGTGGTCGGCACCCACGGTTGAGCAGCCAAAAATCAGATTTTCGTATTGGGTTAATTTATCGGCAGTTAATTCTCCCAAATCAATCATATCTATTTCGTCCTCATTGAAACGTGCTTTAATCGCCTTTGCTGCTGTTTCTACATTACCGCCTTTGGGCCAGTAAAATAATCCGATTTTCTTCATAGTGTTTTTCTTTTTAATCTTTGTATTTTAATGAATTACAATTTACGCCTAAGGCAAAATTGCGAAGGCCAAAGTTAGCTAAAAATACGGTATGGGAGATTTCTTTTTACTTTGTTAGGTGCTTGCCGGCTTAGTTTTGGAATATCCAAATTAAACCTACCAAAATGGCGATTAATCCCGCGGCGAATCGAATGCCTGTGAATAAACGGTCGCGATGATTTACCACTGCCTGTTGGGTAATCTTGCCCAAAATAACAGAGAAAACGACCATGGCTAAAACGGTTCCAATGGCAAAGCCCAGCAGGTATAAGGCCGAGTCGAAGGCGCTGCCAAAGCTTAATGTGGGTAAAAACAAAATAAAGTGGGAAACACCCGCCAGGCCATGCAGGGTTCCTACGCTAAACGCGGCCCAATTACCTCCTGCCTTTTCCAAATGCTTATGACTATGTTGGTGATCGCCTTCTTCGCCATGCACGTGCTTGTGAATATGTACAATCACTTCATCTTCGGTATGGATATGCGGATGTTGGTGGGTGCGGGGTTTGCGGCCTATCTGCCAAAACGACCATAAACCGATAAGAATCAATACCAATCCGACCAATTGCTCACTGTGGGATGAAATTTTTTCCACGGGAATAAAGTCACGGAACAGGGTAACGAGCACGCCGATTAGCAACATGCCTGATAAATGGCCGAATCCCCAGAATAAACCGATTTTCCAGCTTTTGTTATGCTTTTCTACGGTAAGGGGCGCTACGGCTGCCAGATGGTCCGGACCGGAAAGCACATGCAGCGTTGCTGCCAAAATCCCGGTAAATAGTGGAAAACTTATGCTTTGCCCTGTTTCTAGTAAAGTGTAAATAAGTGTCATTTCTTGATGTTATTATAATAACACAAAGATAGATTTATTTAATATCAAACAGAAAATAAATTCTTGTTTTCAATAATGTAAATCAGAGCCCGAAAAGACAAATGTGCTACTCTGTGTACAACACCGTGAAACACTTCTCGGACTTTTTAACATTAAGAAATTAATGGAAATTAAGTAGCTGTTACACAAAGGGCACGAAGAAGGCGCAAAGTTGCACAGAGATTTTTGAACCATATAAGGCATATAAGGGCATATTAGGTTTGATGTTTTCGTGTACAACACTGTGTAACTCTGTGAAATTTATTCACGATAATATGGTAGCTGTTGCACAGAGGGCATAAAGAAGGCGCAAAGTTGCACAGAGATTTTTGAACCATATAAGGCATATAAGGGCATATAAGTTTGGATTGTTTCACAGTGTCAGAGTACGACACAGTGGTTCACGGTGAAATAATTTTCATATTCATAGATAAAA
>CAYUAN010000113.1:0-3330 GCA_964442545.1 uncultured Prolixibacteraceae bacterium
TTCGATCCCAAGATTATCAAGACAAGCATTTACGAATGTATTATCGACGAGGTAAAACCCAAAGACATCATTCAGGAAACCAAAACACCGGGGCTTGACCTGCTGCCGGCACATATCGATTTGGTGGGGGCTGAAATAGAGATGATCAATCTGCCCAACCGCGAAATGATGATGCGCAATGTGATTGACCAGGTAAAGGACGATTATGATTTTATCATTATCGACTGCTCACCTTCTTTGGGATTGATTACGGTAAATTCGCTATCCGCTTCCGACTCGGTTATTATTCCCGTACAATGTGAATACTTCGCTTTGGAAGGACTTGGTAAACTACTGAGTACCATACGCATTGTACAAGAACGATTAAATCCCGACCTGGATATCGAAGGAATATTACTGACCATGTTTGATACCCGTCTGCGCCTGGCCAAGCAAGTAGTTCAGGATGTTCGTATGCACTTCGAAAATATGGTTTTCGATACGCTGATTCATCGCAATACCCGCCTGGGCGAAGCACCCAGTTTCGGAATGCCCATTATGATGCACGACATCAACTCCAAAGGGGCGGTTAACTACCTGAATCTGGCCCGCGAAATATTGCAACGCAATGATTTAACCCAAATTAAGAACGACGACAAAAAAGTAAGTTAGATGGCAAAGAAAGCATTGGGTAAAGGATTAGACGCATTATTGGGTGATCGTAGCAAGGATGTGGTGCGCAGAAAAACAGACGAGCGCATCGGGAATGTTCCGGTAGCCGGAGCCATTTCGGAAATTGCCATTAAAGAGATTCATGCCAACCCGGGACAACCGCGTAAGGAATTTGACGAAGACCGTTTGCAAGAACTTTCGGAAAGCATCAAAAATCACGGCATTATCCAGCCCGTTACCGTGCGTAAAATTTCCAAAAACAAATACGAACTGATTACCGGCGAGCGCCGTTATCGCGCTGCCAGGATGGCCGGATTGAAATCCATTCCCGCCTTTATCCGCGAGGCGGATGATGTGCAGGTGATGGAAATGGCCTTGGTGGAAAACATTCAGCGTCAGGATCTGAACGCCATCGAGATTGCCATCAGCTACCAAAAGCTGGTGGATGAATGTGATTTTTCTTTGGAAGAATTGAGTAGCCGCGTAGGTAAGAAACGGGCTACCGTAAATAATTATTTGCGCCTGCTGAAACTACCCATTGAAATTCAGTCGGCCCTGAAAACCGATAAAATCAGCATGGGCCATGCCCGCGCCCTGATTAATCTTGATGAAACCGGCGACCAGCTTTTTATTTTAAGCGAAATCGTCGATAAAGAACTATCGGTGCGCCAGGTGGAAGCTTTGGCCCGCAAGCTAAAAGACAAAGAGCAAATTGCCACGAAAAAGGCAGCTCCTGCCCTGCCCTATAAATACCAGCAGATGAACGCCAAATTAAAGAAACATCTGGGGGCCAAGGTGGAAATCAAGCGCAGCAAAAAAGGTAAAGGAAGCATCAGCATCACCTTTGATTCGGACAAAACGCTGGACAAAATCCTGAATCAAATTCTTAACGCGTAAGTCCCGATGCAAACACAAGCAGCCGACAAAACAGGAATCCGCGGTTATGATTATTTAAAATCATTGCCCCTCTTGCTGGTGCTGCTGTTTTTTTTAACGGCACCGATAGAAAGCTATCCCCAGGAAAATGACAGTCTATTTAGCGAAAATGTGGTTCAGGATCCTGTTTTAGACACAATGCCAAGCGTACATTCACCCAAGAAAGCCGGTTGGATGTCGGCGGCACTACCCGGACTGGGCCAGATTTACAATAAGAAATACTGGAAAGCTCCGGTGATTTATGTGGCTTTCGGCACGCTCACTTATTTTCTGGTTGACCACAACAACACCTATCAAGACTACCGCGAGGCCTATATCCGCCGTACCGACGACGACCCGAACAATGATGACATTTACCCCCAATACACCGTGGAAAATCTGCGGGTGTTAAAAGATATCTATTGGAAAAAAAGGGATCTGGATGTAATATTAATGGCCTTGTTATATACCCTAAATGTACTCGATGCCATTGTGGATGCGCATTTCTTCACTTACGATATCAGCGAAGACCTTTCCCTGCATATTGATCCGGTTTTGAAACCCAATTTCGGATATGCAGGCATGGGCTCCTCGGCGGGATTCAGTCTTTCAATTTCATTTTAATCAGCACTATGAAAATCGCATTACTCGGTTACGGAAAAATGGGCAAAGAGATTGAGAAGCTTTGCGCGGATACGGATATGGAAATCGTTGCCCGCATTGATAATGAAGAAGATTGGCAAGAATACGTCCAAGACTTTCGCGGGGCGGATGTGGCCATTGAGTTCAGCACACCCGATACCGTTATCCCTAACATCCGCAAATGTTTTGAAGCCGGAATTCCGGTAGTTGTAGGCACTACGGGCTGGTACGACCAGATGGAACAGCTAAAGGACGAGTGCCGTGCAAAAAATGGGGCTTTGATATTTGGCAGCAATTTCAGTGTCGGGGTAAATCTGTTCTTCAAACTAAATGAAATTTTCGCCCGGATGATGAGTGATTATCCCGATTACAAAGTAGCAATGGAGGAAATTCACCATACCCAAAAACTGGATGCGCCCAGCGGTACCGCCATCAGCCTGGCCAATATTTTAATCAAGGAAATCGACCGGCTGAAAGACTGGAAAAAAGGCGAAAGTAATCAAACAGAACGTTTGGGCATTGTTTCCAAACGCATCGACCCGACACCGGGCACGCACATTATCAGCTATTTATCAGATATCGACGAGATAGAATTGAAACATACGGCCAAAAGCCGCGCCGGATTCGCCAAAGGAGCAATTACCGCCGCCCGTTGGATTCAAGGAAAAAAGGGCTGGTATGAATTTGCCGATATTCTTTTTAAGAAAACTTAACTTTTGCACGATACGAATCAAACCTGATATCAAGTTTGTAAACACATAAAACAAAACATTTATGGACGGATTATTTATCTTTATTATTATCAGTTTAATCGCCTCCCTAATCGGGCTGATGAAAATTTTTGAAAAGGCCGGTGAGCAGGGTTGGAAAGCACTGATTCCCTTTTATAACGCCTATGTTTGGTTGCAGGTAATCGAGAAGCCGATGTGGTGGTTGCTTTTTATATTCCTGCCTTTTATCAATGTGTTTATGTGGTTTCTGCTCACGGTGGAAACAGCCAAGACATTTAACAAAAACCAATTGTGGGAACAAGGACTGGCTGCGGTTTTCCCGTTTGTCTATCTCCCCTATCTCGGATTTAGCAAAAAGGAGATTTACCGGAGAAAAGCCGACCGCCCCGTA
>CAYUAN010000114.1:0-14113 GCA_964442545.1 uncultured Prolixibacteraceae bacterium
ACGTTGCATATCGGTAACCTCCTCCGGACGTTCGTCAATAAGCAATATAATAAGGTACACTTCCGGATGATTGGCGGCAATTGCATTGGCAATTTCTTTTAGCAATACCGTTTTACCGGTTTTCGGCTGCGCTACAATCAAACCACGCTGTCCTTTACCTATGGGTGCAAACAAGTCAATCAAACGGGTTGATATAGACGATTGCGGGTGCCCGGTTAACTGGAATTTCTTTTCCGGGAATAATGGGGTCAAGAAGTCGAAAGGAATACGATCGCGAATCTGATCCGGATCTTTTCCGTTTATTTTTTCCACCTTAATAAGCGGAAAATACTTCTCCCCTTCTTTCGGCGGGCGAATGGTACCTTTCACCGTATCACCGGTTTTCAAACCAAACAATTTGATTTGCGATTGCGAAACATAGATATCATCGGGAGAGTTCAGATAATTATAATCCGACGAACGCAGGAACCCATAACCGTCAGGCATAATTTCCAAAACACCGGCACTGGAAGTGATTCCTTCAAACTCGCTCAGATAGTTAAACTCTTCTTTCTTCTGCTTTTTATTATTGTTGTTGTTGGCGTTTTCGTTGCGCGGATTCGGACGATGGCTTTCCTGTGTACGTCCGGAATAAGAAGATTCTTTCGAATAGCTTCTGTTTTCCTTTTGTTCCGGGCGCGGGCGCGGAAACGAAGTGCTTTGCTCCTGGGCAGCCGATGCTCTTTCGACACGTTCGGCTTTAACAGGCTCCGGGCTCTCTTTACGTTCAACGCGTTCCGGGCTTTCCGTCCGTACACGCTCGACGCGGGCAGGCCGTTCGCTTCCTGGTTTATCCGATGCAGCCGGTGTTGTTTCTTTTGCCGCCTCAGCTGAGCCACTTGTACTGAAGATACTTTTTTGTGCGCCTTCGGTAGTTACTTTACGCGGACGTCCGCGACGTTTTTTCTCCGGTTGTTCGAAACCCGGCTTTGCCTCTACGGCTTCATAGCGCGGCTTTTCTTCCTGATCGCCCTTTTCATCTGCCGAATTGGTTTTATATTCCGGACTCGGCTTAATCCGACGGCGGCGACGGCGTTGTTGTTCTTTTTCTTCTTGCTTTAATGTCTCCTCATCAGGATGTTCCGACTGATGATCAATGATACGAATTATCAATTCTCTTTTGGGAATGTTTGTAATTCTTCTAAGGTTTAGTTGAGCAGCAATTTCTCTTAATTCAGGTAAGTGCTTGCTCTCGAGCTCTTTTAAGTTATACATTTTTATGTAATTTGTTATTTCAAAAAATCTTTTTGGAAAATGTAAGAATGAGAACCCATTCCTACGGAAAATGTTTGTTCAAAAATTCTCTGGTAAATGTGTTTTGATTAAATAAATTAGCTTGCTTCATTTGCTAATCAGCGGCAAATATAGTATTTTTTTTGAAACAAAAATTTTAACATCTTTTTATTTTGTAAAAGTCAGGCATACTATTTTTAAATAGTATATATTTGCTATCTAAACAATAAAAAAACGGCACCTTTAACAATCACATCATACACATATATGTTCAAATTTATTGGTAAAAAATTTCTACTACTGATATTGGTTGTTTCCGGATTTTCGGCATCCGCCCAATATTACTACGCCTCATACAATTACTACACAATTGGCCTGAAAGGCGGATATGATAATTATACTTATACCTTTGACGAGAATCAAAACATTAATTACGAAGCACAACCGAATTTCAGTATTGGAGTTACCGGCGGATATTACATTAGCTGGTTATTCGAGGCGCATGCCGATTTGCGTTATTCAACGCGTAATTTCAATATACGATGGTCATACCCTCTTGATCCGCAAGGTGCGGTTCCGGCATTATCGGAATATAAGCTGGCCTATATCCAGGTTCCGATTCAGGGGCGAATCAATGCCGTTTATACCAATTGGGTAAAACTGAGTCTGGGAACGGGCTTTTTAACAGAATTCCGTTTGCGTCCGCAGGAACGGGTCACCTATCAAAACGGTAGTGTATCCGAATCACAAAAATCCTGGCTGACGAAAGATTTTACCGCTGTATTGGTGGGCATTCCTTTTTCGGCCAACCTGAAGATAAACCTTTCCCGCCATGTAGCTTTAGAATTTTCGGGTTATTATTATTTATACCTGAACAAAATGCACCAGGTTTATATGACCAAGCCGGGCTCTTCTTTAGGATTTTACGGTGGTGTTTTTTACGAATGGTAATTGGCACTATTATTGACATTTTCAACACCTAACTATAACAAAATCCATGTATTATGAAAACAAAATTAAGATTAGTCCTATTAGTGGGCTTTTTATTTTCCCTTATCGCCGGACAAGCACAAGAGGTTGTAAACGGCAAGGCTAAGCCAACAGAAGAAAATGCCGACAGCAACAAAATTTTTCTAGAAGTAACCGATCCGGCACAATTCCCCGGAGGTGATCCCGCCCGGATTAAATATTTCATAGAAAATATTAAATATCCCAAAGAAGCTTTGGATAGCAATAAGCAGGGAACCGTTTATATCTCTTTTGTGATTGAAGCCGACGGAAGTATTAGCAATGTGCGAGTATTGCGCGGAGTTTGCACTTCCATTGACGCGGAAGCTGTCAGAGTGGTAGAAGCAATGCCCAGGTGGGAACCCGGAAAAGTAGATGACAAAGCAGTACGTAGCCAGTTTAATATGCCGATTCGTTTTTCAATTCCTATAACTTCGGATGATACTACTCCGGCAACTGATTCGAAGAAAAAGAAGAAAAAGCATCATAAAAAACCCAAGGCAAAAGATGCTAAAAAATCATCCTCCGCAAAACAGGATGTTATTTTAGAAACCAAATAGGTTCATATTTTTTCTATTAATTCGGGAAATTTATTGCGGTATTCATTATGCCGCTTAATCAGGCCCTTAGCATTAACATTGTGTATCGAGTTGCCGCTTGTTTCCAAACTTTCACGATAACCAATAGGCATATTATTATTTTCGAAATTTTCGAAAACAAAACGTAAAGCAGCATCAGCAGGATTGTAGAAATTGTAAATTTTACGGATATGCCGGTTCAGTACTTCATTCAGGGTACTGCTCCGGCTGCATCCGCCAAAGACATAGTATTTATCAATCATTTCCAGATCGGATAATTGTGGCGGATTATCCACTACGAAAGTACCTGCATTCAGGGTTATTACACTAATCTTCTTGTCCGGATGCTCCTGTTTCTTTTTCTTTAAATCGCGATAAAAAGCAGGAGCCAGATGTGTATAATCCAACTTAAGCTGATTCCATTCGATATCAAATTTTTCCAGATCATAATTGGGTTTCAACTTCAACTCATGATCTACCGTCAAAATAGTACTCTCAAAAACAGGCGTATAAGCACTTCGCCAAACCAACATACTTATTCCGGGATTGTTTGCTCCAAGCCTCGACTTCTGCACCAGTTTGATCCAGCGCTTAAAATAATCATCCGACTGCTTATTCGCCATCAGTCCGGGAATAATGATGATTTCCTCCTGCTCATTCCCCTCAGCCAAGGTTTCCAATATACTTCCTTCCTTCCCGATTGAAATCGCCTTGGAAAAAAACTTGAAACGGGTTATATCGTAATCAACCACATTCTTAATCCAGGACAAAATGAGGGCATCATCGTAATAACCGATATACGGAATATAATCGGGAATCAAATCAAAATCGGCTATCAGATAATTCAATCCGAAAACAATCCACTTGCGGCTTGATTCGGATAGTGGAAAATCTTTTGCCTTAAGAATATTATGAAAAAGTACAGCATCATTAATCAAGGCCTCCATTTTGGCCGAAGGACGCTTAGCGAGAATCTTTTGCAGTTTCTCAATTTCACTGTCAATCTCCTTAAGCACACGCTCTTCATCCTTTGTGGTAATCTGCTCCACATTTTGGGTAAAGGTAAACTTTTGTTTATCGGATAGTTCTAACATAACAAGTTGTTTTAGAATACATAATGTAACACATGAGCATCGTGTTCTATTTTGCGTTTAATGATTTACATATATTACTGAAGCCAAAATTAATGAATTTCTGCTAATATTCGTCTAACAAATATCATCATTCTACATATACGTTAACTCTATCGCATTTATGTACTTTTGCATCCTTAACTTGAAAATTCAAAACCATGCTGATACTCATTTCACCCGCGAAAACACTCGACTATGGCGTTCAGATTCCGGACGGACTGCAAACCACCGACATCGCCTTCCCGAAAGAAACTCAAGACCTGGCAGCAGGACTTAAAAAGCTTAGCAGTAAACAAATTCAGGATTTAATGAGCGTAAGTCCGAAGCTGGCCCAACTGAATTTCGAACGTTATCAGCAGTTCAGCTATCCCTTCAAAAAAGAGGAAGTAAAGCCCGCGCTGCTGGTTTTTAAGGGCGAAGTTTTTGTGGGGATTAATGCAGCGAACTTCAGCGTGGAGGATTTGCATTATGCGCAAGATCATTTGCGGATTCTGTCAGGGCTATACGGTGTTCTGCGCCCGCTGGACAACATCTTTCCCTACCGCCTGGAAATGGGCACGAAATACGGAATCGGGAAATTCAAACATCTTTATGATTTCTGGGGAATGAAAATTAATAAGGCCGTGCAAGACGCCCTGAATGCGCAAGGAGATAAGGTATTGATTAACCTGGCTTCCAACGAATATTACAAAGCCGTAAAAGCCAATAAACTCGATGCGAAAGTCATTACACCGCAATTCAAGGATTTCAAAAACGGACAGTATAAGATGATATCATTTTTCGCCAAGAAAGCGCGCGGACTGATGACTAATTTTATTCTGAAAAACCGCATTCAGAATCCGGAAGAAATAAAACTGTTCGACCTTGAAGGTTATAACTATAACGACCGGCTGAGCGAAGGAAACAATTGGGTATTTACCAGAGGTTAAATGCGGTTTACTGTATTTCGTAGGCCCCCAAATCCGGGCTATTCGTATTTCGCTGATTACCGTCCAAATCCAGTGGCGGCGGCACATTAGCCTTTCCTTTGTCGGCTGCTGCCGAGGTGCTTTTCAAGTGCAAATCATTCTTATCCGTATCTTCGAACAGCGGATCCTGATTTTTGGTAACCGCAGACCAATGATTGGGGTCGGAAGTGTTTTGCTGGGTCTTGAGCAACACATGGTCGAACATAAATTTAAACTGCCCGCCCTGACTGCTGTTATCCGGAATCACCTCTTCGTCCAAATTGCCATAGATAATGCAATTTCTGAAATTCGCCTGCACCAGATCAAAAGGATAAATCTTTAGCGTATTCGGGTCCTGATAAAAGTTATTGAAGTACAGGCTCGGCGTTTTACGGGTGCTGTACGACCAATAATTTCCGAATGTGGAATGGCGAAACTCATAGCTGCCGCCCATCGTCAACGCGGCACAATATTGCTGACAATTGGTAATCACCACATTCTCGGCATCAATACTGTAATAGCGGCTTAAAATACCGGCACCGGACATATTTTCAATAATCGTATTTTTCAGTTCCAGCTTATTTACCGCCATTACATCTTGCAGGATTTCCGTTTGCAATCCGATAAATCCGTTGCGAATGATGGCATAATTGATACTGCTCTGCACATCGCTTTCGTTTATCCAGATACGATCCCACTGCCCGGGCAAATCCTCATAATACTCTTCGGGGCGGTCTCCTTGAAAAATCACCGGCTCATTCAAGGTTCCGTTTACCGTCAGGCGACCGCCTTTGTATATCCACAGTCCCGAATTATTGTGAAAATAGATTTCCGTTCCCGCCTCAATCTTCAGCCAGGCGGTAGAATCCACCACGGCATATCCGTAAATCACTATCGGCTTGTCTTTGGTCCAGGTGGTATCTTTGCCTTCGCGGGCCACTATTTTATAATGCAGATTTCCGATGCTCTTATCGGCAACGATAAAATAAGCATCCCGCCCATAGGCGATTAAATCCACATCCTGCAGGTTTCCGTTGGTTTCAAAAACTATGGAATCGGTAACAATCATCGGATTATTGCTGTTGTTGGGGTCCACCGTTACCTCCACAAATATGTAAATACTGTCCCTGGGCGCGATTTCCACATCGCGAAAATCAGTACCCGACTGCCCGTCCACATTAATGCGAAAGTTGGAAGCCGCCCCTCCGGCCAATCGAATACGCGAAATCCGAAGATTATCATCTTCAGGATTAGTCACAATCAGCTGTTGCGTAGAAGAACCAATGGTGGTAAATACGGTATCAAACAAAATGGTGTCGGTCGAAAAACGCAGATCGACAGCTGTTTCGATATAAGAATCGTCCTTATTACACGAAGTGGCAAAAAGCACAAAAAGCCCGAAAAACAACAGGCTAAACCAAACGATATGTTGCTGTTTGAAATGCATTATCCTACTAACAATGAGATTGCAAATATATTGTTATTTGTTTAAGAAAAATGCCGCCATTAAAACTCCCGCGATATGGTTTCCGATACATAAAATTATACTACTTTTGAAACAGCAAGACAGACGACAATAATGGACCTGAATCAGATTAAACAACCCATAGAAGGCGAGTTGGAGGTTTTCGAGCGGACGTTCAAAGAAACCGTAAAATCCAATGTATCGCTTTTGGATATTATCACACGCTACATAGTAAAGAGCAAAGGCAAACAAATGCGTCCGATGTTTGTTTTTCTGACCGCAAAAATGCTGGGAGAACCCAACGAAAGCACCCAACGAGCCGCGGCATTGATCGAACTGCTGCACACGGCCACACTGGTACACGACGATGTGGTGGACGATTCCAACCGGCGGCGCGGATTCTTTTCTATCAACGCACTTTGGAAAAATAAGGTCGCGGTTTTGGTCGGCGATTTTCTGCTGTCGAAAGGAATGCTGCTGGCATTGGAAAACAAGGAATTCGACCTCCTGGAAATCGTATCGCACGCCACACGCCAGATGAGCGAAGGCGAACTGCTGCAAATAGAAAAGGCCCGGCGGCTCGATATTACCGAGGATGTTTATTTTGATGTGATTAAAAAGAAAACAGCCTCCTTGATTGCCAGTTGTTGCGCGGCGGGAGCGGCCTCTGTCGGCGCCCCGCAAGACATTGTGCAGCAAATGCATGATTTCGGAGCGCATGTGGGCATCGCCTTTCAAATTCGCGACGATTTGTTCGATTTTCAAATAAACAATAAAAGCGGAAAGCCCGTGGGCGGAGATATTAAAGAGAAAAAGATGACCTTGCCGCTTATCTATATGCTCAATAATATGAGCTATGCCGCCCGCAAACGGATGATTTTGAAAATAAAATTTCAAAGCAGCAGTTCTAAAGAGGTGGAGCAGATTATTCGCATGGTTAACGATTCGGGCGGGATGCAATACGCCGAACAAAAAATGCAGGAACATCTGGATGCCGCCCTGGCCTTAATGGCCGGCCAAACGGATAATGAATATAAAGAAGCCCTAATCGCTTTGGTAAATTATGCGATTACACGAAAAAAATAATTTGAGCCATTAGTAACGATGAATATTGAACAGCAGTTTTCTGAAATCAGAACACTTATTAATCAGGCGAAAGAAAAAGCTTTCAGACACGTTAATAAAGAGTTGATTTCGTTGTACTGGTCTATTGGTCGTTTTATTTATCAAAAGGTTCAGAAAGCAGAATGGGGCGATAACATTGTTGTAAACCTTGCTGATTATTTAAAGAAAACCGAGCCAGAACTAAAAGGCTTTTCTGCTCAGAATTTATGGAGAATGAAGCAGTTTTATGAGGCATATATGGATAATCCAAAACTCTCAACATTGTCGAGAGAAATTTCCTGGTCACATAATCTGTTAATCTTATCTGCCGCAAAGACAAATGAAGAGCGTGCATTTTATATGCAATTTGCTATTCGTGAGCGGTTATCATTTCGTGAGCTCGAAAGGCAAATTAATAGCGGAATATTTGAACGTTCCATACAGGGTAATGAGAAACTCTCAACAGTGTTGAAAGAAACTTATCCTAATGCGTCAATATTTTTTAAGGATAATTATGTGCTGGATTTTTTAGGACTACAGACTCCGTTTTCAGAGCAAACACTTCGAAAAGAAATAATTAAAAATCTAAAAAATTTCATCCTGGAATTTGGTAAGGATTTTACTTTTATTGGGGATGAGTACAGACTTCAGGTAGGCAAAAAAGATTTCTACATTGATTTACTTTTTTATCACAGAGAGTTACAATGTCTAGTAGCCATTGAGCTAAAAATTACGGAATTTAAACCGGAATATATTGGCAAAATGGAATTTTATTTAGAAGCATTAGACAGGGATATTAAGAAGTCCCATGAGAATCCAAGTGTCGGCATTATTCTTTGTAAAAGCAAAGACTCTCAAGTGGTAGAGTATGCACTTAGCCGAACAATCTCCCCGGCATTAGTAGCCAAATATGAAACAAAATTGATTGATAAGAAACTATTAACGCGAAAATTAGACGAATTTTTTGAACAAGCAGATAATAATGAAAACAATTAACCCGGATTACAAAAAGGAGAAACGAAAAGTTGATACAAATGAGCTATAAACCAATATTAAAAAAATTAGTAGTATTTATCGCTTTTACCACATTAAGCATTTCCGGCTTTGCCCAAGAGCGAAAAGAAGAAATAAAGTATTACGATAACGGCAAGCCCAGTCGCATCGCGCATTATATAAACGACACCATTTTGGACGGGCACTGGGTAAGTTATTATACCAACGGACAAAAGTTTGAAGAAGGCGACTACAAAAACGGAAAGAAAACCGGAGAATGGATTAGCTATCTGGAAAAAGGCGATACGCTGATGCAGATTAATTACGAGAACGGCCCTTATCGCATCTGGTTTCACAGCGGAGCCATACAAGTGACCGGGCGGGTGAAAGACGGAGATAAAGACGGCCTGTGGACGGAATATTATGCCGACGGAACCAAACGCAGCGAAGGACATTACACCAAAAGCATAAAAACCGGAAAATGGAAGTATTGGTATGCGGACGGAAAGCCAAAACGCACGATTGACATGGAAAACGGCAAACTGCAAAGCTGGTATCCCAACGGACAACTGAAAGAGGAAGTGCCGATAAAGAACGGAGAATTTGACGGGCTGTGGAAATCGTGGTATAAAAATGGAGACAAACTGACAGAGGGTTTGTATGCCGCGGGCAAACGCACAGGAATATGGAAAGAATGGTACCGGGGCGGACAACTGAAAAAAGAAGAACCCATCGAAAACGGGACCTATAAAGAATATTATAAAAACGGAGTTTTAGCCGTTCAGGGAACGATAAAAAACGGCAAAAAAGACGGATTGTGGCAATATTGGTTTGCCAACAAACAGTTGCAGGAAGAAGTGCCCTACAAAAACGGATTGCGTGAAGGGCCAACAAAAAAATACTACCGCAGCGGACAAATCAGTTTCGAAGGTGTATTTGCCAACGACAGTCTGAACGGCCCCGCGCGTTGGTGGTATCCCAACGGCAAGGTAGAAATGGAAGGCTTTCTGAAAAATGACTTGCAGGATTCGGTTTGGAATTTCTATTATGAAAACGGACAGCGCGGCAGCACAGGTTCTTTTGTTGCCGGGGAGCAAAACGGCACCTGGACCTATTGGTACGAAACCGGAGAAAAATGGAAAACAGGCGATTATGACCACGGATTAAAAACCGGACATTGGGTTACCTGGTTCGAAAACGGGCAGAAACTCCAGGAAGGCGATTACGTAAACGGACTGTCGGAAGGGCCATGGGTCAGCTGGTACGAGAAAGGCCAACTATATAAGCGCGGCTCCTTCAGCAAGGGTAAAATGACCGGAAAATGGGAAATGTGGTATAAGGACGGCACCAAGAATTATGAGGCGATGTATCAAAACGATTTGCGCAACGGCCCTGCCACCGAGTATTATCCCAACGGTCAGAAAAAATATACAGGCTCTTTCAAAAACGGATTACGCAACGGCAGTTTTACCGAATGGTATATCACCGGCACCCTGCAAGCCAAAGGTAAATATGAGGCCGACCAAAAAGTGGGCAAATGGGTGTTTTATGACCGTTACGGAAAGCTCTATAAAAAGCAATCTTTTGTTTATGGAAAACCCACGGGCAAATTTACCGAGTACTATGCCAACGGAAATAAAAAGGCCCAGGGACAATTCAAAGGTATCAAGCGCGACGGCATTTGGACCTATTGGGACCAGGATGGCAAAGTGGTGTATAAAGTACGCTATGAGAACGGTGTAAAACGTGAGGAAATCGTCAATGCGCGGGCCGGGAATTTATTGCCGGATAAACGCTAGTAAGGCCGTATTAATAAATGCAGCGACAAAACCTGATTGGCCTATTCCACCGGAAGATTGCGGGAGAAGCCCTCTTCCAGGGAAATAAAAGTCTCGGTAGCCACTACCTCCACTACTGATTGTAGTTTTTCCACCAAAAGGCTTTTCAGGTGTTCGTTACTTTGGGCGTAAATTTTCAAAAGAAAAGAATACTTGCCTGTAATATTATGGCATTCCACTACTTCGGGTATGCTCATTATATGCCTAAAAACTTCCTCGTGTGTCCGTTGTTTAATCAGGTTTATCTGCACGCCCACATAGGCCAAAGTGTAATAACCCAGTGCTTTGGGATTTACTTTATAGGTTTTCCCGTCAATCACGCCATGCTCAATAAGTTTTTGCACACGCTGATGAATGGCCGATCCGGTTACATTGCAGTTGCGGGCCACCTCCACAAAAGGAATGCGCACATCCTCCATGAGCAATTTCAGGATGCGCCGGTCCAGACTGTCGATATGGTACATTCGGGGCATTATTCTTCGTCTTCGGTATTATAAAATTCGTCGTACTCTTCCAACATGGATGTTTGCTCCGGCTCCGCATCAAAATCAAAGAGCAACAACTGATTATCGGGCTGCAATTGCGACTCCCACTCTTTAACACGCGGGCGTAATTCCTCCATCCCCTCGCGCAATTGTTTTTTGATAAATTTATTGATGGTCGTTTGCTCCAGCAGTACACATTTTTGCAGATAAATATACTCCTTAGCCGAAATCCGGAAGCTCAGGGTTTTGAATTTTCCGCGTGTATTGCGTATGGCTTTTGCCATAGATAATTACATTGGTTTGTCAAGGCTAAATTTAGCACCTTAAATACTTGGTAAGAAACAGGAAGTGAGGAAACTTATTCAAAGGGTTATTAACACCTTAAATCCATATAAACTCGAAATAATTATCCGGACTAATTACTTTATAATCGGCATTGGGGTATCGGGCTGAAAAAGCTTTTGGCACCCTACTCTTGGCTTTCGGGTTATACTTAAATTCATATGCATATAAATTACCCCCATATTCTTCCAAATAATCTATTTCGTTTTTTGCAAAAGTTCGCCAAAAATAAGTATTAAGAAATCTTCTCTTGTACTCATTCACTTTTATTCGCTCCGCAATACAAAAATTTTCCCATAAGGCGCCGGCATCCGCTCTAAGCGACATTGGATTGAAGTTTTGAATAATCATATTCCTTACACCTAAATCATAAAAATATATTTTTCGTCCTTTAGCTATTTCCTTACGCGGATTGGAACTGTATGAAGATAAGGAGAATATAACAAAAGTCTTCTCCAGCAGATCGATATACCGCTTTACGGTATGAACCGATATTCCTAATAAACGGGACAATTCGTTGAACGAAACCTCACTGCCCAATTGCATTGCCAATGCCCTTAACAGGTTTAGTAATATATCAGCGTTTTTAATGCGTTCAAAAATTAATATATCCTTAAAAAGATAGTTGCTTGTTATGTTATTCAGCTCCTCTAAAGCTTCTTGCTCAGGTAAATCAAAAACTGCCGGATACAAACCAAATCGTAAAATTTGCTCCAATTTAGCTTGTACGTCAATTCTATCCATTTTGCTTGCCAATTCCGACAAAGCCAGGGGATATAATCTGTATTGACGTGAACGTCCCGTTAAGGGCTCTGAGGTTTGATTGCGCAATTCAAATGCTGAAGAGCCTGTAACAACTATTTGCAAATCCGGTAGTTCATCATACAAAATCTTTAATATCAACCCTATATTCTCCAAACTTTGGGCCTCATCTAAAACGATTAATTTATAATTCCCAAGAAAAAACTTTAGTTTCTCCGAATTTGTCGTATTCAGTACCGCTCTATTCTGAAGAAGTTCACAATTAATATAACGGGAATCGGGATATGCGGAAATTAATTCTTTTACCAATGTTGTCTTGCCTACTTGCCGCGCCCCAAAAAGTAAAAGTACCTTTTTAGATTTTACGGCCTTTTTTAATATGTCCAGTAAAACTCTTTTATACATTTTCAACTTACACCTATCGATTAATTGCACAAATTAATACTAATTTATGAAGCCAACTGCACAAATTTACATAAATTTATGAAATATTGTATTTTCTTTTGAAAAAAAATAAAGCTAAAATCGCGCTTTGGCTTTCAAAACCTCCACAAAATAATCCAGCTCCTCGCGGGTGGTATATTTACTAAACGAAATCCGTACAGCCGTTATCTTTTCGGCCAGGCCAAGGGCCTCGATAACGTGAGAAACGTGCAGGGCGCCCGAACTGCAGGCACTGCCCCCCGAAACCGCAATGCCGGCTATATCCATATTCATCAATATCATATCGTTATGGTCGTTTCGGGGCAGGCCGATATTCAAAACCGTATGCAGCCCGTCGGGATTACCGTTAAACGTGATTTGCGGAAGCTCCGTTTTCAAGCGATGCATTAAATAATGCTTGAGGTCGAGCATATAAGCGCGGTTTTGCTCCAGCTCGTCGTAAGCGATTTCAAAGGCACGACCCATACCGGCAATACCATAGACATTCTCCGTACCGGCACGCATATTTCGTTCCTGGCCGCCACCTAATATAAAGGGTTCGATTTGCACATCCGCATTTACATACATAAATCCGACACCCTTGGGGCCATGGAATTTATGTGCCGAACCCACGGCAAAATCCAGAATATTGCCCGACAAGTCATTGGCGAACTTCCCCATTGACTGCACGGTATCCGAAAAGAAAAAAGCATCATACTCACGGCACAACTCACTCACTTTTTTCAGCGGCAACAGATTGCCCAATTCGTTATTGGCATGCATTAAAGCCACCAATGTTTTCTCATTTCCGGAGGAAAGCAAGTCCCGAAAACGGGCCAAGTCAAGCTGCCCCTGCGTATCAAGATGCACATAATCCAATTGCACCCCTTTGCTCGCCTGATATGCGGCTGCCGCCAAAACAGCCGGATGCTCAATCTTGCTGGTAATTATACGCTTAACGCCCAAAGAATTTACCGCACCGTGAACTATCGTATTGATGGATTCGGTAGCTCCGGAGGTAAAAAATATTTCGGCAGGCACAACATGCAAACGGTCAGCAATAAGGTTGCGCACCGATTCGATACGTACTTTCATCCTGCGGCCAAAATTATGAATGGAGGAAGGATTTCCGTATTCGGCATCCATCAGCTCTTTCATTGCTTGCGCAACACGCTCGTCAAGTTGCGTGGTAGCCGCATTGTCCAAATACACCTGCTTAGCCATCGAATTTATTTTTCTGTTTCAGCCATTCGATTCCGCCATACACCAGTCCGCCAACCAAACCGCCGGTTATGCCCGAAATGGCCAATTGCAAATCAAAGGCGGCTCCTTGATAGATCTGGTAAATGATTACGAAAACAAACATAAACAAGCCGAATATTAAACCGGCACGCAGCGGACTTTTCTTCATCATATCAAAGCTTTAATTTCGTCCATAATCTTGTGCGCCAGCTTATCGGCATCCGCCAGTGTTTTCGACTCGGAATAAATACGGATAATGGGCTCGGTATTGGATTTCCGCAGATGTACCCATTCTTTCCCGATTTCAATCTTCACCCCGTCGATGGTACTTACGGGATAGTCCTTGTATTTTTCGGCCATAGCCGCCAGAATTCCGTCCACATCCATGCCGGGCTCCAGCTGAATCTTATTTTTCGAAATAGCATATTGCGGATAGGTGGCTTTCAGTTCCGAAACCTTCATTTGCTTCTTGGCCAGATAGGTTAGAAAGAGCGCGATACCCACCAGGGCATCACGGCCGC
>CAYUAN010000115.1:0-3419 GCA_964442545.1 uncultured Prolixibacteraceae bacterium
AAAACCCCTACAACCTAGAATCTACCACATCCTTGGGCAGTATTCCTTTTACGTCGTAGATTATGGCGCCGGATTTTTTGAAACGCTGGTAATCCAGCTCTTTGAACTCATTATGAGCCACAGCCAGGATTATACAACCGTATTCATCGGGATTGCTGATTTCGTCCACCATCTCGATACCGTATTCATCCAACACCTCGGCATTGCTCGCCCAGGGATCGTACACATCCACATCCATGGCAAACTCTTTCAGCTCGTGGTAAATATCAATGGCCCGTGTATTGCGGATATCGGGGCAATTCTCCTTAAAGGTAATTCCCAGCATCAGCGCCTTGGAACCTTTAACCGGCTTGCCCGCCTTTACCATCAGCTTGATGGCTTCCGTAGCCACATAACCACCCATAGAATCGTTCAGGCGACGTCCGGCCAGGATAATCTCGGGATGATAGCCCACTTCCTGAGCCTTTTGCGCCAGGTAAAAGGGGTCCACACCAATGCAGTGCCCGCCTACCAGTCCGGGACGGAAAGGCAGGAAGTTCCATTTGGTGCCCGCAGCCTCCAATACTTCCAGGGTATCGATTCCCATACGGTTGAATATTTTGGAAAGCTCGTTTACAAAAGCGATATTGATATCACGCTGTGAGTTTTCAATCACTTTGGCGGCCTCCGCCACTTTGATGCTGGTGGCCAGATGCGTTCCCGCTTTGATAATCTCGCGATAGAGCGCGTCCACTTCTTTGCCAATCTCCGGAGTGGAACCGGAAGTTACTTTTTTGATGGTCGTCAGGGTGTGCACCTTGTCGCCGGGATTGATTCGCTCGGGCGAATAGCCCACATAGAAGTCGCGGTTCATTTTCTTACCCGAAACATGCTCCAGCACCGGCACGCAGTCCTCCTCCGTAGCACCGGGATACACCGTTGACTCGTAAATCACGATATCGCCCTCTTTCAACACCTTGCCCACAGTCTCTGAAGCTTTAACCAAAGGCGTCAGGTCGGGCCGGTTGTTTTTATCGGTGGGTGTGGGAACGGCGATGATATAGATTTGCGCTTCGCGGATATCATCGATATTGGTGGTAAAACTCAGGTGTTTGGCGGCGGCCAAATCTTCATCTGAGGTCTCCAGAGTGGAGTCGTGGCCGGCTCTCAGCTCATCCACACGGGCCTGATATATATCGAAACCTATTACTTTTCTGTATTTTCCAAACTCAACAGCCAGGGGTAAACCTACATAGCCCAGGCCAATTACTGCGATTGTCTTTTGCATTGCTTTTGATTTAATTTCATCTGCGAAATAATAAAAACTTCGCTTTTATATAGTGTTAATGATTTGTAAAAATTAATTGTTCGGGTTGATTTTAATCAAGAATTGAGTGTTTGGTTGTGGCACAAAGTTACACGAAGAAGACACAAAGGACACAAATATAAATGATTTCTCTTTTTGAAATCCTTTGTGAAGCTCTGTGATACTTTGCGGCACTCTGTGTAACAGCTCTATAAAATTAAATTCCTAAATAATCACATCATAGCCCTGTCCGGCAATGATATCGGCTAATTTCATGCGGTGGTTTTCGTCCAGTTCACCGCCCGGCAAATAAGGCTCGATAATGTCTTTATCAAAGCGTACCACCATACGGCCACGGGCTTCCAGTTCCTTGATTTTCGCTTCCCGCTCATCGGATGGCACATGAATCACCTCGCCCTGAAGCGATTGATTCTCCCCTGAATCTTCCAGTTTGCGCACAATCATTCCCACCGCCGCGGTATTATTATTTACCGGATCGATTAAAATAAAGGAACCTGTGCTGTGATTCTTGCGGTAGGGGTCGAAGAAAATCGGCTTGGCCGTGCTGATGCGTACCCGCCCGATTTCGTTTAACTCGAAATGGTCGGCTGCTCCCTTTTCCAAAGTGTTCACATCAATGCGGTATTTGATTTCATCCACCGTAGCACGCGTCATATTGCTGGTATGCTTAATAAAAAACTGCGTGCTGCGATCCATGGGCGCCTCGTCCATCCAAACCAATTCGGCCTCGAAATGGCGGGAGACAAAGGGAACATTATCCGGATGCACCAACATTTCGCCCCGCGAGATATCGATTTCATCTTCCAGGGTAATGGTAACCGACTGCGGAGGAAAGGCTTTTTCCTGATTGCCGTCATAGGTCACAATCTCTTTTACCCGTGAACGTTTGCGCGAGGGTAAAACCATCAGCTCATCCCCCTGATAAACAACTCCGGAGGCCACACGTCCCGCGAAACCGCGGAAATGAATATCCGGGCGCATGACATACTGCACCGGAAAGCGGAAGTCATCGAAATTGCGATCACTGGAAATATGGACGGTCTCCAAAAATTCCAAAAGCGGCTTGCCGTGATACCAGGGCATATTGTCCGAGCGGTCCACCACATTATCCCCTTTCAAAGCTGAAAGCGGGAAAAAGTGAATATCGGGAATACCCAGCGGAGCCACAAAAGCAGTATAGTCTTCACAAATCTTATCGAATACCTCTTGCGAATAGTCCATCAAATCCATTTTGTTTACCGCGACCACCACATGCTTGATTCCCAAGAGAGAAACCAAAAAGCTATGCCGGCGGGTCTGCGTAATCACCCCTTTGCGGGCATCAATCAGGATAATGGCCAGGTTGGCCGTGGAGGCACCCGTAACCATATTCCGGGTGTATTGCTCATGGCCGGGGGTGTCGGCAATAATAAACTTCCGTTTATTGGTCGAGAAATAGCGATAGGCCACATCAATAGTGATGCCCTGCTCCCGCTCGGCTTTCAGTCCGTCGAGCAAAAGCGCGTAATCAATATCTTCTCCGGCATGGCCGATGCGCTTACTGTCACGCTCCAAAGTGGATAACTGATCTTCGTAGAGCTTTTTACTGTCGAACAACAGCCGTCCAATCAAGGTTGATTTTCCGTCATCCACCGAACCGGCGGTCAGCAGCCGCAGCAAGTCTTTTTTCTCATCCTGATCCAGGAATTCTTTTATGTCAAGTTTTGAATCTATCATGGGTTGTGGTTTTTTTGTGCTTTATCTATATTTCAAATAAAAATTTTATCTCGGTGTATGGAATGGAGTATTGTGTTGGAGTATTGGAGTGTTGGAGTATTGGAGTGTTGGAGTGTTGGGGGAGCAAAACATTAACTATAGGACTCGTCCCAATCGTTTTCTTTTATCTTTTTTTGTAAGGAGGACGCTAACTTCAATAATCCGTTCTCCAACTCAAATAATCGCGCATCAAAGTCTTCAAAAAATGAATCGGACAAAAGCTTTGCATTATGAAATGTTATTATCGAGCTATTTAATTCTCCACAGGAGGCCAGGCTGTAATTCAAAAAATTCCGGTAATCCTTAACTGTTCTTCTGCAGTAACCCTCCGCAATATTGCGCTGTATGCTATGACAAG
>CAYUAN010000116.1:0-4508 GCA_964442545.1 uncultured Prolixibacteraceae bacterium
TTACGGTTCTGTTGGTTTTCGCAAAGGGCTATTATAATGCCTTCAGTCCGCAGGTAACGGAACTGGAGTTAAAGATTCATAAGCCCGGGGCGAGTTTCGATACGCTGAATGTGGTGGCCGTCAGCGATATTCATTTGGGAACGATGGTAAACGAAGCCAGGCTGAATCGCCTGATCAGCATGGTGAACAGCATGCATCCCGATTTGATGATTATCGCGGGAGATAATATCGATAATAATATCAAGGTGGTGAAATACGATAGACTTTTGGAACACTTCAATAAGATTAAAACCCGCTACGGAATTTATTCCTGCATCGGAAATCATGAATACATCAGCGGGGCGCAGCATTATTTTGATTATTTCGAGCAAAACGGAATCAGGATGTTGCGCGATACGGTGGTCGAACTGCCTGTGGGGATTTATATCATCGGCCGTGATGATGTATCGGCACACCGGCACAGCACGCAAAAGCGCAAAACATTGGAAGAGCTGAGCCGGAATCTGGATTTCAAAAAAGCGGTGATAGTGCTGGACCATCAGCCCTATCGCCTGGATAAAACCGCTGCTTTGCCTGTTGATTTACAATTTTCGGGGCATACCCATAACGGGCAAATCTGGCCCTTGAATTATGTAACCCGCAAGCTGTTTGAAAAAAGCTGGGGCTATTTGAAAAAGGGGAATACCCATTTTTATATCTCGGCCGGTTTTGGCACTGCCGTAATGCCCATCCGCCTGGGGAGCCATTCGGAAGTGGTGCATATCCGGATTGTTAATGAGCGTTAGCTCCGCTATGCAATTAGCTTTGCGGTACATTTGGGCTTTTGTGAATTGTGGTCTAATTCAGATCCAGCTTCGTCTGAATCGCCCGTACATCCTTGCGCAATTCCTGCACGGTTTTCAGCAGTTCATCTTTCGGCTCGTTGCGTGGCATTTCCGAACTGATATAGTTTACGAATTTCCACACCTCGCGCACCTCGCTGATGTCGATATCGTAGGGTTCGTAAAGCGGATTTAAGGAATGCAGCCGCAGTTTACCCTCTTTCTCAATATTATTCTCCACAATTTTGAAAACGATTCCTTCGTCCATCGTCAGGATAATGTAGGGTTGTCCGTTTTTAATCATACGCCAGTTCTGAACAAACTCTCCCGTTACGAAAGAGCCGTCGGGAATGGGCAGCATGGAGTCTCCGCTAATCTGAAAGCTGCGGTATTTTTTTTCTTTCGATAAAAAAGGCAGACGGAAGGTCGGCAGCACCTTGATAAAATCAGGATCGGCGAAACCGCCCGTATAACCTGCTTTGGCTTTCTCGGGCACCAGTTCGATATTTTCCTCATTATCCGGCCCTACGGTGGTGGTCAGCACGCGCAGTTTGCTGCCTTTGATAAATACATCATAGCCGCGTTCCAGTTGCGACAGCTGACTCTCGGGCAAGGAGGTTAAGTCCACTTTAATCAGGGTGTCGATGGCCACATTAAAATAATCGGAAAAGGCTGTCAGCACTTCCACGCTGGGTTTGGCCACCTCGTTTTCGTAGCCGCTCAGGGTGGAGCGTTTCATATTCAGCGCGAAAGCCACATCATCCTGTGTGCGGCCCTTGCGTTTGCGTAAATGCTTGATATTGCTGCTGAAGTAGTTCATAATGCTGTTTTTTGTTTTAGAAGTTACCGCTACAAAGATAAGGGAAAAAGATTAAAATATAAACAGAAAAATGATAAAGATATAATCAGAATAAATTTTTTTATTGAACCATATAAGGCATATAAGGGCATATAAGTTTTTGATTGGTTCACTGTGCTACTCTGTGTACAACACTGTGTTACACTGTGAAACTTATTCACGACAATCTTGTAGCTATTACACAAAGGGCGCAACGAAGACACGGAGTTGCACAAAGATGTGTCCATTAAATTTAGAGCCTGATTATCCTAATTGCGCCGATTATAATTTTCAGCCGGCTGAAAATTTTAAAAGAATCAGGTAAATCAGAGAAATCAGGATCGGAAGAAGATTGGATAAAGTTTCTAAGACGCAGATCAGTATGATTTTATATGATTGGCTTCCTGTGTTTTTCTTTGAAAAACTTCGGAAGCTTTTTAAGTATTGCAAAGCAATGCTTAAAACAGATCATAGGAATCATAATAATCAGCGTCAAAAAAATGAAAACATTATCGCCATTTTTGATTGTTTCACAGTGTTACACAGAGTACGACACAGTGTTTCACGGTGGAATAATTTTCATATTCGTGGATAAAATCTATCCGAGCATGGCAAGGATAAAAATTCGATGATAGATGATAAATGAATCAGCCTTTTAATGCATTGGCAAATGACCAAATTACCAATTTTTCTTCCTACTTTAAATATTGTTAATTAGCCCCTTCCTTGAATTTCACCAATTCTAATTTTCCGTAACTTCGCGGCTCTAAAAGCAAGGATTATGACAACACACTTTATAACAGACGAAAAACTTACATACGAGCGCATTGCGCAGATATTGAACAATAACGAAGTGCTGGCATTATCGGATGATGCCCGCGCCAAAATTCAAAAGTGCCGTACCTATCTTGACGATAAGATGGCCGCTTCGGAAGACCCGATTTACGGCATTAATACCGGCTTCGGCTCACTGTATAATATTTCCATCAGCAAGGAGGATTTGGGCAAGCTGCAGGAAAACCTGATGATGTCGCATGCGTGCGGCGTAGGGGACGAGGTGCCTAAAATCATTGTGAAGATTATGATGCTGCTGAAAATACAGTCGCTTTCCTACGGACATTCCGGAGTGCAGGTGGCAACGGTGGAGCGCTTGATTGAGATGTACAATCACAATGTGATTCCGGTGGTTTACCAGCATGGTTCACTGGGCGCTTCGGGTGATCTTTCGCCATTGGCCCACATGAGCCTGCCACTGATAGGGATGGGGCGCGTATATTATAAAGGCAAGAAAGTGGAGACCGCCGATATTATGTCCGATTTGGGCTGGGAGCCGATTAAATTGCAGTCGAAAGAGGGCCTGGCCTTGCTGAACGGAACGCAGTTTATGAGTGCTTACGGCGTCTATCTGCTCTTGCGTGTCTTCAAGCTGTCGAAACTGGCCGATGTTATCGGTGCCATTTCCCTCGATGCCTTCGACGGGCGTATTGAGCCCTTTCATCCCGCGGTTCATGAGATTCGTCCGCATAAAGGACAAATCAAAACCGCCGCCCGCATCAAGAATATCCTGGATGGCAGTGAGCTGATTAATCAGCCCAAGGTGCACGTTCAGGATCCTTATTCGTTCCGTTGTATGCCGCAGGTGCACGGGGCCTCGAAAGATTCCATCAATTATGTGGCTTATGTGTTTGCCAATGAAATAAATTCGGTAACCGATAACCCGACCATTTTCCCGGATGAGGATTTGATTATCTCCGCCGGAAACTTTCACGGCCAGCCCCTGGCTTTGGCTTTGGATAATCTGGGTATTGCCATGGCGGAAATCGGAAACATCTCGGAACGCCGTACATACCAGTTGGTTATGGGTAAGCGTGATTTGCCCTCATTCCTGGTTGCCAAGCCCGGCCTGAACAGCGGATTTATGATTCCGCAATACTCGGCCGCCTCCCTGGTAAGTATGAATAAGCAATACGCCACACCGGCCTCAGTGGATTCCATCGAAAGCTCGCAAGGGCAGGAGGACCACGTTAGTATGGGTGCCAATGCTGCCACCAAGGCGCATAAGATTTTGCAAAATCTGGAGCGAATACTGGCAATTGAGTTGATGAACGCGGCGCAGGCGCTGGAGTTTCGTCGCCCGAAAAAATCATCGCCCTTTATCGAGGATTTTGTAGCCAAATACCGTGAGCAGGTGGGCTTTGTGGAAGATGATAAAATCATGCAGCCCGAAATTGCCAAGTCGGTACGCTTTATCGAGGAGGTGGAGCTGCATTTACCCGAAGAGGGTATGTTTAAATACGATTTCAAAACCGACCTGAATCCGGTAAATCTGGATTTGGATATGTTGGATTAAGATAACAGAAAATAAAATTCATAGCATTATGACACTACAAGAATTTCAGGCAGATATTCGTCAGGGGATACCCGATGAATTGCCTCCGAAATATGAGTATGACCCCAAGGTGAACCATGCTCCGGTGCGTAAAGACATCCTTACAAAGGAAGAAAAGCAATTGGCTTTGAAAAACGCTTTGCGCTATTTTGATAAAAAACATCATGCCGTACTGGCGCCCGAATTTGCCGATGAGCTGAAAAAATACGGACGCATTTATATGTATCGTTTTATGCCCAAATACGATATGTATGCCCGCAATATTGAGGACTATCCCCATCAGTCGAAACAGGCGGCGGCCATTATGCTGATGATTCAGAACAATCTGGACCCGGCGGTGGCCCAACATCCGCACGAGCTGATTACCTATGGCGGTAATGGGGCGGTATTCCAAAACTGGGCGCAGTATCGCTTGACGATGAAGTATTTATCGGAGATGACCGATGAGCAAACCCTGGCC
>CAYUAN010000117.1:0-15653 GCA_964442545.1 uncultured Prolixibacteraceae bacterium
TTTGTCCGAATTGGAATTAACCTATACTATTTTGTTCAAAGAAATATTCCCCTCCCTGGTAAAAACATATGGAATTGCCGAATACGAAAATTCTGAACAGGATAAATTAATGGAAAACGATCATATCCATTTTGATATTGACCTAAAAGACACCCGCGATTTATACGAGATATTCTTCCCTGCCGCCAAAATGGCTAAGGGCACAAAGATTACAGGATTTTACAATCTTGAAATGGACTCCATGGAGTTTCAATTTGTATCCCCCAAAGTGAGTTATGATCGCTATTATGCCAACAACATTAAACTAAATATCGTAAAATCGCCCCGTGATTTAATATTGAATCTGGAGAGTGAATATTTCAAATCAAAATCCATATTTGCATTCGACAGTATGAAAATAAATTTGTTTGTTGAGCGCGACACCATTGACTATCATATTAAATGGGGAAAACGTAACAATCATTCCAATAGCGGCAATATGAACGGCACGGTAATGTTAACAGCTGATGAAATTGACGCCTATTTCGAAGGGGGAACTTTCTGGATAAATGACACCATGTGGATGCTGTCGGATAAAGGACATCTGAATTATACCTACCATAATTTCAAAGCCACCGATTTCAGTATTTATTCCGATGAAAACAGTTTTGACCTCTATGGCTCACTGTCGGAGAAGCCGGATGATATATTACATTTTGATTTTAAGAATTTTGATCTTTCCCTTCTGGATTTCTACCTGATTGAAAATTACTTTACCGACCTGGACGGGCATCTTACCGGGCGCTTTGAATTATCAAATATTTGGACTCAGGTGGGTTTCAGCTCCGAATTTAATATTCAGGATTTCCGCTTGAATAAGACCTACCTTGGCGACGCTTCGGTAAACAGCTTGTACAGCCGATCACGTGAAGCTTTTGTAATTGATATGAAATTGCAAAATCAAAATGATTCCATTCCCGTGAAATATTTGGATCTGGGCGGATTTTATTATCCCTACCATAAAAGCAATAATTTCGATTTGGATTTATATTTTAATCAATTCCCTGTCAGATCTTTGGAAGCCTACCTAAGTTCATTCACCTCATTAATCACGGGTGAAATTAACGGTAAACTTAAAATCCGAGGCAGCTTTGACGCTCCTTTGGTTTTGGGAGATTTGGATGCCAATATCACCGCCATGCGTGTCGATTATCTGGGAACGGTTTATCGGCTGCACGATAAACTTTATTTCAAGGAGAATTATTTCGGTTTTGACAATGCATACATTTATGATCCGGAATATGCACATACCCAAGACCATATCGGACTGGCTACCGTGCATATAAAACACCATAAATATACCGATTACAGTTTATTTGTGGATGTTCGCCCCAGCAACCTGAGGGTATTAGACCTGAAAGCCGACCAAAACGATCTGTTTTACGGAAAGGCATATGGAACGGGAGATTTTAAATTATTCGGTCCCTTTAATAACCTTACTTTAACGATGAATATGAAAGCGGGGCAAAACTCGAAAATCGCCATACCCGTCGCATCGGAAACTGTTGCCGAAAAAGCTGATTTTATCACTTTTATCCAACATGATGACACCATTCAGATTCATAACGAATTGGATATAAATCAAGATGATGAGTTTACTATCGATATGGATATGACCATGGAGGTAACCCCTGCCACACAAATTGAAATTGTATTGGACGAGGTGGTGGGCGACAAAATATCGGCACGAGGAAAAGGTACGATAAGAATGTTGTATGACCGTCAGGACAACTTCAACATATACGGAAAATATATTATCGATCGCGGGGACTATTTGTTTACCATGCAGAATGTGCTGAACAAACATTTTACCATTGAGCCCGGCAGTTACATTATTTGGGACGGAAACCTTGAAGATGCCCAGATAAAGATGAAAGCGATTTACCGCACCGAGGCCAAACTATATGACCTTTTGCAGCAGGTTGACCAATCGGAAGAATTCAAAAAGCGCGCATCGAAAGTAAATTGTATTATTTACCTTGAAGGAGATTTATATTCCCCCTCCATTAAATTTGACATCGAGCTGCCGGACGAAAGCATGGCCACTCGCGAACTGGTAAAACAATTGTTAACCCTGAGCAATGGGGAAAATGGCTCGGAAGAATTAAACCGCAACTTTATCAGTTTGCTGGTACTGGGCCGTTTTATGCCTCCAAGTGGTTATGATGCAGGAACAAATCCCGATGCGCTTTCCAAAAACGCCACCGAGATGGTTGCCAATCAGGTGGGCAACATTCTGAATCAATTATCCGATGAAGTGGAAATCGGTGTCGATTGGAACCCGGGCGATGAGATGACTACCCAGGAAGTTGCCATCGCCCTTTCGTACAGTATGCTCAACGACCGCCTTATTATTGACGGACGTTTCGGAACGGGCGGTGGGTCCACCTCGCCGGAGAGCGCTCAACGTATTGTTGGTGATTTGAATGTAGAATATAAATTCACCAAGGACGGACGCATACGCGGACGGGTTTTTAACCGCACCAACTATTACGACCCGCTTACACGTAAAGCTCCCTACACCCAAGGTGTCGGCATTGTTTATCGCAAGGAATTTGACAACCTCTATGAACTCTTCCATCGTACTGACGCGGAAAGGCGGGAAATTGAACGCAGTGAGGAAGCGGAAGAACTCAGAAAATCGGAACGTAAAAAACGTAAAGAGAAAAGGACTGTGGATAAACAAAACCGTAAAGCCTATCGCAAAAAGAAAAAGCAGCAAAAAGAAAACTCAACTACGGAATAAGCTCCTCAATAATCAGTTAAAAATGTCAAATCCGAGGGACTGTTGATATTGGTAAATGCTTTTCGAACCACAGAATCATGCGCATCAAAACTAATAACAGCCGTTTCCGTATTTTTCAAAAAACCGTAAACCGAGCGCTTGGCATCCTCTTTAATATATTGTTCCAAACGCGGAAGCAAGGCAGTACGATAGATGGCATGCATGGGTTCCACCTTATTTCCCAACTTCGGCACAAGGGCATCACATTCACATTGCGCAAAACGGTCAATCATTTTCCGGATAATATCCTCGCTCAAAAAGGGCATATCACAGGAAAAGATAAATACCGCCTCACTTTCGGAAGTAATTAAGGCGGCATGAATTCCGCCAACAGGGCCGATTTCTTTATAAATATCACTTGTGAGTGGAAAAGAAAACTCATGAAAAAGTTCCGTATCATTGGCAACAATACGTATCTGGGGAAATATCTCCTGAAGCACCTCAATATTACGGTCAATAATCCGCTTAGCCTGCACTTCGACAAAAGCTTTATTGCGTCCGCCATAGCGGGAATTTTTGCCACCGGCCAGGAGCACACATTCAACGTTCATCTCAGAAAATCTTTTCGATTAAAGCGGCGCAAACCACTTCAATGGCTTCTTCATTTCCCACGGCACCTATTCTCTCTCCGGTTTTCGCTTTCAGGGAAAAACGGCCTTCCTCAAGCTGCATCAGCCGGCTCATATTGGCCACAATTTCAGGAATCAGGTCACGCAATTTTGGCTTTTGCAAATGCACGGTGCAATCAATATTTACAATTTCGTAGCCCGCTTCTTTCAGCATCTGCACGACGCCCAGCAAAAACTCACTGCTTTTCCTGCCTTTGTTTTCATCTGAAGTGTCCGGAAAATGATATCCGATATCGCGCATACCGGCAGCACCAAGAAGCGCATCACACACAGCATGTATCAGTGCGTCACCATCGGAATGGCCAATACAACCTTTATAATGCGGAACAAAAACGCCACCTATAAACAAAGGCAAACCCTCACCTAAGCGGTGAAGGTCAGTTCCCAATCCGATACGAATATCAGTCATGATTTTTTAATTTTCGCTACTACCGGTCGATCGGTTAAAATCGAATACCAGGGTAAAGCGAACCGTATTTTCCATCGGGTTACGCTGTGTGGTCGGAATCAGATAGGAGAAATCCAAAGCAAACACATTATACTTAAATCCGGCACCCAAAGTAAAATACTTACGGTTTCCTTTTTCCTCGTTCTCATAAAAATAACCTCCGCGGATAAAGAATTTCTGGTCGTAAGCATATTCAATACCACTGCCGATATAAAACTCTTTCAGCTCTTCACTGAACCCACCTGGGGCGTCGCTCCAGGAGGTGAAAATAGCATTACCCACACTACGGCGAGGGTCTTCACCTTTATCAATCACCCACCATCCGTCGCCGTCAGGAATAGCATTACCGGCAGAATCTTCAGCATAAATCGGAGGTGTAGGTACTAATAATTTATTGATATCCACGGCAATGGTAATCTTATTATATTTATCCAAATCAATGGCCAATGAAGGGCCAAAGCGGAAATTTGTCGGGATAAAATCGCGCTCTAATGATTCGGAATATGAAATTTTCGCACCAATATTGGAAATATTCAAACCCAGTGCAAATTCCATTTTCGTATCATTAAATTTAAACTTTTTGCGGTAATACATGGCCACATCGGCAGCCACAGATTGTCCCACCTGGGTTTGCTGACCGCCCACATTTTGACCGGCCGTTAAATTGGAATTGATATAACGGATGGCTACGGCAGCGGAGAAATTATCGCCCAACAAACGTGAGTAAGCCGCATCAATAGCAAACTCATTGGGTTTATAGGTTCCTAAATCATTTCCTACCTTATCGGTAAACTGAATTTCCCCCATGGAGAAATAGCGCAAGGAAGCCGAAACAGAAGACATATTATTTATCCGCATATAACCCGAAAGGTAAGCCAGATTGATATCGTTTACCAGACTACGCAGCCAAGGGCTGTACGACATGCTAAACCCAAAATCATGATCAATAAAAGGATATTTAGCAGGATTCCAGTACTGCGAGTTCGCATCAGGAGTTGTAGCCGCCCCCACATCACCCATGGAGCCGGCCCTTGAATCCGGCGCAATCAAAAGAAACGGAACTGCCGTGGTAATGGGATTAATATCATCCTGTGCTTTCAGATTAACTGAATATAGTACCAGCAATAAGAGGCTGGTAAATTTTAACGCGCTTGTTTTCAATGTATTATTATTTTATTTTTGACTAAACACCTATATTATTTAAAAGTCCGCAAATATAACGATAATTGATAAAGTTTAGTATTTACGCACTGCTCTATAACTAACTTATATAGCTTTTATTGTTATCGAGGCAAAAATAGAATATTTTTTAAGACATTTTGCTTTGAAATTCAACAGATTAAATTTTTATTTGAAATTCTTTTTTCAGTTGTGCAACGTTTTCAAAAAGGCATTTGTCTTGCAGATGAATTTTAGTAATACAAAAAGGATTGAGCCCCTTTTTCATAAGTAGTTGCAAAGAACCGGACGCCCGTCCGGTTTTTTCTTTTAAAAATACATACTTTTGTACTAATAATCTAAAAACAGTAAAACATTAATTATGAAAAATGCCATTACTATTCTTTTCTTCCTTTTTGTTGCCTTTGGATTTCAAAAACTAAGTGCACAGGAATTTTACACCACCGTAAGCGGTGAAATGATTTTCAGTTGGGCGGATGCAGCCTACACGCAAGCTCAAGGCGGTGACCAATTACCAAATGGTAATAGTGCCGGCGACATTAATGATGCCATGCGTTGGACCGTTTGGTTCCACCTGCATTTTAATTTCCACTACGATTTCAACAAGCATTTCGGTTTATATACCGGAATAGGGAACCGGAATATTGGTTTTATCACGCGAGAAAATTCCTCTTTTCTCGATGAGAATGGAAATAGTACAGAAGAAAATATAAAATGGAAACGCCGGGCCTATGCTTTGAGTATTCCCTTAGCTATAAAATTTGGAAATTTTGATAAATTCTTCTTTTTTGCCGGAGCACAATATGAGTGGCTTTATCACTACAAAGAGAAAGAATTTATGGATTCCGGAAAACGCAAATATACCGATTGGTTCAGTGACCGTGTAAATGCCTTTATTCCTTCTGTTTTTGTGGGGGTATCTTTACCTTATGGCACTACCTTGAAATTTACCGCCATGCTGGACAATATGATGAATAAATCATATACTGATAATGAGGGTAATCAACCCTACAAATACATGGATTCAAAAATTATGTATATCTCCGTTTCAAGTTTTATCCGCTGGGAAAAAGATGTTTACACCAAAATGGAGAAAAAGGAATCTAAGATTGCCTGGAATTAATATTTGCGGTACAAAACAAAAAAGCCCCGTATTCCGGGGCTTTTTTTATGCTCTTTAGTTTGCGCTTAGTACGCAAACATCGGGAATTGCTCCATAAATTTATTTACTTCGGCGCGCACCGCGTCAATTACCTTCTCGTCCTCGATATTCATAATCACACGGTCGATAAAATCAACGATGGGCTCCATATGCTCCTCTTTCATACCACGAGTGGTAATAGCCGGAGTTCCCACACGCAAACCTGAGGTCTGGAATGGTGAACGGCTATCGAATGGCACCATATTTTTATTGATGGTAATATCGGCCTTCACCAAAGTGTTTTCCACCAATTTACCGGTAATTTCCGGCACTTTGCTGCGCAGGTCAATCAACATGGAGTGGTTGTCGGTGCCGCCGGAAACCACATTGTATCCGCGATCGATAAAGGCTTGAGCCATTACGCGGGCATTCTTTTGCATTTGAATGGCATATTCCAGGTATGAATCGGTCAGGGCCTCACCAAAAGCTACGGCCTTAGCGGCGATAATATGCTCCAGTGGTCCGCCTTGCTGACCCGGGAAAACGGCAAAGTTCAATACTTGCGACATCATCTTCACCGCGCCTTTTGGTGTTTTCAAACCCCAGGGATTCTCAAAATCTTTACCCATCAGAATCATACCACCGCGCGGTCCGCGCAATGTTTTGTGGGTAGTGGTAGTTACGATATGGCAATGCGGCATCGGGTCGTTCAACAGGCCTTTGGCAATCAAACCAGCCGGATGCGCGATATCCGCCATCAAGAGTGCGCCTACCTTGTCGGCAATGGCACGCATACGCTCAAAATCCCAATCGCGTGAGTAAGCGGAAGCACCGGCAACAATCAATTTTGGCTTATGCTCAATGGCCAGTTTTTCCATCTCGTCATAATCCACGGTTCCGGTTTTCTCATCCACATGATAAGCTACCGGATTATATAAAATACCGGAAAGGTTTACCGGCGAACCATGGCTCAGGTGACCACCATGTGCCAAATCCAGGCCCATAAAAGTATCGCCCGGTTTCAATACCGCGAAGAAAACTGCAGCATTTGCCTGAGCACCTGAGTGCGGCTGCACATTGGCATACTCGGCGCCAAACAGCGCCTTGGCACGGTCAATCGCCAGTTGCTCGGTTTGGTCCACCACTTCGCAACCACCATAATATCTTTTTCCGGGATAACCCTCGGCATATTTATTCGTCAGTACCGAACCCATTGCCTCGCGCACCTGATCACTTACAAAGTTCTCGGATGCAATCAATTCAATTCCATGAAGCTGGCGTAAACGCTCCTCCTCAATCAAGTCAAAAATTTGCTTATCTCTTTCCATATTTGTATTTTTATAGTATAAGTTTCAAAATAATCAACTGCGAAATTAGGGATTTTTCATACACCTTGTTAAATCCCTGCCGCTTCATTAAGTATTCTTAACAGACTCAGCGGTCCATTTTCAGCAATTGCAGCAATGTCGCATGGATATCGGCAGCGGAACGCGGTTTGTTTACAATCATATTTTTGCTGTCGAGCATAAACATGGTGGGCGTCATCCATACATTATATTTATCCAGTACCGGACTGGTCAACCCCTTCAAATCCGAAACCGAAATCCATTTATAGCCTTCCTTCCTAATTTCATTCAGCCATACATCGGCCCTGTCGTCAATGGCGATGGCATAAATCTCAAAGCCGTCCGGATGATAAGCATCGTATATTTCCTGCAAATCAGGCATCATTTCGCGGCAATGCGAACAATCGGAGCTGTAAATCAACAGCATTTTGGCCTTGGCCTTGACACTATGAAGCGACACCATATTACCACTGGTATCGGGTAAGCTTATGTCCGGAATAATTTTGCCCAAGCGCAAACTCTTGATGGTCTCCACCTTCTTTTTGTAATAGGCCGCCTGTTGCGGATTGTAGGTCTTCGATTTCAGATAATACTTATCCACCACATACACAAACACATCCTCCCAAATTGTATTGTCAAAGGCCTCCACAAAAAGACCGGCACAATATTGATAAACGGCCTCATTGGCTTTGGCCAGCCCCATTACCCGGTCAACAATATCTTTGTAAACCGAGGTTTTTGCCGGTTTGGCAAAAGTGGTCATATAGTCGTTAATGGCCGTATATATAATGCGTGTATTTAACAGACGCGCATCCGAAAAATCGATATTATCGAAAAAGTGGTAGAGGTAAAACAACTTCTCATTCGGATAAGGCGTATTTTCCTTATCGGCCAAATAGCGTTTGTACGAAGGGATTAAATAGGAGCGTAATACCACAGGGGCAAACAAATCGGGATGCTCTTCTTTGATTTTGTCAATATAATCATACAGGTGGTCATTCAATTGCTCTATTTTATTGTCATACGCCTTGGCCGCCTGAGCCGAATAGCGGCCCGATTTATACATTTTGTTTTTCTGGAATTCCACTGCGGCAACGGAATCGCGCACCTGCAATGCATAGCGCCAATAATCAAACAGCACGCGGTTCTCTTCCGACCGTTTTACCAGCATGGAAGCCATAATGGAAGAGGCATCGGCCTCAATGACTATATCTTCATCGTTAAAAATCAGTTCCGTAAACAGGGAATCGTCAAACTTAATGCGGTACATTCCCACAGGATACAAATGAATATCACTAAACACAAAAGCATTCAGTTGCACCCGTGCCGTATCCAACGGGATCATCTGACTGCCCCGAAGTGCATACAGAACTGCCCTTGATCCCGAATAATTATGTAATTTGTAATAACAATAATGACTCACCGGAGTGGTTTCATCCTGGGCTTTAAGCCCGAAGGACAAAAGTAATATCAGGATAATAAGGTTGAGTTTTTTCATAAAACAAAGTTAAGGTAAAATCTACTTATCCGTAATCAGGAATACCGTACGGCGGTTTTTAGCCCGTCCGGCTTCCGTATTGTTTGAGGCAACGGGTTTACGTTCTCCGTAACCTTTGTAGGTCATCTGACTCGCGGGAATGCCCAAATTAATCAGCACATTATATACCGCTTTGGCCCGTGCTTCCGAAAGTTTCATATTATAGGCATCACTTCCCACATTATCCGTATGCCCTTGTATCTCCACTTTCACATTCGGATTATCTTTCAGGAAATCGTAAAAACCCTCAATCACCTTGATGGATTTTGCTTTCAGTTTGTCCGAGTCCGTGTCGAAATAAATATCCTGCAAATTATAAGCCGCGCCCACCTTGATTTGCTTCAAGGTAAAATCAATTTTCATCGGTTCCAGTCCATCCGGCCCGGGGCGCTGCTCGATATAAGTTGTTTCGTAGGCATAATCATTCTTCTTCACCATCAGCATCAGGTCGTTGGGCGTAGTAATGGCCGCCACAAAATCTCCTGTTTCACGATCCACGGGAATCTCCTTAATCTCCCGTGTTTTCACATTCTTTATAAACACTTTAGCATCACGAACCGGCTGTTTGGTTTCCTCGTCGCGCACATTGCCTTTTACCAGCACCACCTTTTGCGGACGGGCCTCGTCGTACAATTCGAAAGAATAAATATTTATGGGTTGGCGCACATGGCCCCGCTTTTGAGCAAAATTCCGTTCCTTGTTGGCTTCCTTTTGCGCCTCCACTTTGTTGGATGCAAAGTAGCCGTATTTACCGTCGGTGCTAACCGTAAAACCCAAATCGTTTTTGGGGGTATTAATCGGGTGTCCGATATTTTTCGGTTTCGACCAATTACCCGCACTATCCATACGCGAATAAAAAATATCATAACCGCCCAGCCCCATATGTCCGCGATGATAATTTCCATCTTCATCACGATAATCGGCCGAAGAAAAATAAAGTGTCTGGCTGTCGGTGTGGATAAACGGCGCTTTCTCGTTTCCGGGGGTATTGATTACCGGCCCCATATTAACCGCGGGAGACCATTGGCCGGTTTCGTCTTTTACGGTTTTGTAAATATCATACCCGCCGTAACTTCCCTCCAAACGGTTACTCACAAAGTACATGGTCTTTCCGTCCGATGAAATGGTCGGCATGGACTCCCAATATTCTTCTGTATTTACATTCGGGCCTAATGTTTCGATATTCGACCATTTTCCGTTGCTGTAATGCGAATAGCATATATTACAATCCAGGCGCCGGTTGCGCACAATACAGCGGGTGTAATACAAATCTTTATTGTCGATGGTAAGGGTGGCACCGCCCTCATTGGTCTGCGTATTAAACGGCAATGGCATGGGAGCTCCTTTTTCGAAACGATTCGTGCCAATGCGTTTGGCCATACTGAAGCGCTCCACCCGGGTATCTTCACGGGAATATGAAATCGTACGATTCTCCTCTTCGGCCCGGCGCGTAAAATAAATGTATTCGCCATCGGGGGTAATGATTGCCAGATATTCATCGTCGTTGGTGCTCACATCATGCAGCACATGCGGGTCAAAGGGCACCTCATTTTTGTATATATCATCATAAAACTTCGCGTAGCGGGCAAAGGTCTCCGCCTCCACTATATGTTCATCTTTGATATTGTTGTCATCCGCATCGAGGAAAGCCCGGTACATTTTGTATGATTTTCCATACTCCTGCTTACCATAATATATACCAGCCAAATAGAAATAGGCATAATAATCCTGATAGGCCGGACAAATTTCAATCACCTGCTCATAGGCCTCCTCGGCAATACTAAGCCGCCGGTAGCGATTGGTTTGCCTGCGATTCACATCGCCCAGCACCCACCATGCTTGTACATAATCCGGTGAATTATCCACTGCCTGTTGCAGCAGTTCCGTTGCTTCGGCATAGCGGCCATAACGCAGATTATCAATGGCCTTATCGTACAGTTTATGCGCTTTTTTACTTACCTCAAACTCGCAATCATCATTCTGGGCATAGACTGTCCGGCCCGGCCAAATCATAGCCGAAAGCAGCAAAAGAAAGATTAAACTTGTTTTATTGACTGTGCTTGATATCATAAACCGGTCGCCATTTTTTAAGGGCTTCAAAATTAGTAAAAAGCTGTTTGCAATTCCGCACTAAAAGTTGGTAATGTGAAATCAATTAGTAATAAAATTTATCCTATCGATAAAGGCCTTTACACATACCGGGCAAAAATCATCGTTGCGAATGGATTTCATGGAACAATCGTGAACCGGACGGTAAACACCTTTGGCCAAATAGCCCGCTCCTTCGAAAGCGCCTACCGTATGCGCATACTGCTTGGTATCCGGTGTAGGAATCGGAGTTCCTTTTTTAACCATCGGTTTCCATTTACTGTCAAAATCAACCAAAGTGGTCAGGTTCGGTTCCCATGGTTCGTAGCGGGTATCGTAAAAGGCATCCACCGCCACATCCGATGTATAATACTCGTCACCCAAACCGGCAAAAGCATGGCCGAACTCATGGCAAAAAACAAACTCGGAATATTTGTTATGGGCCGTGCAAATGGAGTAATAATTATAAATGCCCGCACCGCCGTATTTGTCGGTATTTACCAAAATATAAATCTGATCATAAGGAGCATTCGCCGCGGCATCACGCACCGCTTTATTGTTTACCGTATTAATATAGCGCTCGGTACCGAAGGTGTAAAAATGCGAATCGAAAGCGGTGTTTTTCCATACATCTTCGCCGGGGATATCCGTTCCGCTCTCGGCCGATACCACGGGAACTATCCAAATATTAAAACGCTTCTTATATTCGTTCATGGGCCTCCACGAGAGCAGGTAATCGGCAAATTTTTGCGCATCTTCCGCAAACAACTCCTGCTCCTCCGCTGTATATCCTTCCGCCAGCAAAACAATATCCACACATTTGGCCGGGTCGCCATTATCCACAATTTTTTCGGCTTTTATTTTATTCTTTTGTTCGGGAATAATATTGTAATCCTCCGGATTTATATAACGCGAATAAATCAGTTCCCAGCTCATATCCTTTTTGCGCTTATAAAACATCAGCCGAATCGTGTTTTTCGGAAACGGCATAATCACCGACTCGCTGAAACTGCGCCACTGGATTTTGGCCTCGTCGGTATATTGCCATTCCCCGAAAAGGGTAGAATAGCCCCGCGAATAAATGAGCTTTTTCGCAGCCGAATCAAGTACCTCGAACTTATACAGGCCGTAATTGAAGGTGTCCACCAGATTGATTTTGGAACCACCCCAAAAGGGTTCGTGATATAAAGCGTCATTCGAAATAAACTCCTTTTTATTATTCCCGCTATGGTAATAATCCACCCGTAAACTGCCTTTGGAAAAATAGGTGTCAAAATCCTGAGCATGTGCCTGCAACGCGGCTATCGTGAGCACTAAAAATATCTTAAACCATTTCATTTGCTTGTGTTTTTGGTACCGAGCAAATTTATTCTTTTTTAATGAGCATCAATCAGATATTTTTCCGTGCGGAATGCGTTACAAACAGCCAAGGGCGGGAATTAAAGCGAGGGGCAATTAACTTTAAGAAAACAATAAAATCTGTTAACATATAGATCATCGCCTAACCATCTGAAACAGTGCGCCAAACAGCTTTGCGCGCCTAAAACTTTTCCAAAACAATATTCTTTTCATAACATTAACTTAACATTAACTTAACATTGGAGGTGGCCTGCCCCGATACTTTTGTTCCGATGAAAAACAAATAATCAAGCATTATGAACATTTATTTAATTCTTATTATCATTCTTGCCGCCTTAGCTATTTCCGACCTGATTGTCGGAGTAAGTAATGACGCGGTAAACTTCTTGAACTCGGCCATCGGAGCAAAAGCGGGTTCGTTTACCACCATTATGATCGTTGCAGCATTCGGTATCATGCTTGGGGCGACATTTTCCAGTGGCATGATGGAAGTGGCCCGAAAGGGTATTTTCCATCCGCAGTATTTCTACTTCAACGAAATCATGCTCATATTTATGGCCGTGATGATTACTGACATCATCCTGCTTGACACCTTTAATACATTCGGGATGCCGACTTCTACCACGGTTTCCATTGTATTTGAGTTATTGGGATCGGCTGTGGCCATTGCCATGTTTAAGGTGCTGGCAGATTCGGAGCACAATTTAACCGAGTATATCAATAGCGCGAAGGCCCTGGCCATTATTTCCGGAATATTGCTTTCGGTTGTCGTTTCATTCCTGGCCGGTGCGCTTATCCAGTTTGTCTCACGTTCATTCTTTTCGTTCGATTTTCGTAAGAAGATGAAATACTGGGGCGCTGTTTGGGGAGGAATAGCCATTACGGCCATCACCTATTTTATCCTGATTAAGGGATTAAAAGGCTCCGCTTATGCAGGCTACATCATGGCACATCCGGGAGAGCTATATCGCGGCGAAATGCTGACCGAGGCGGTAAGCCTGAAACAATGGGTAAAAGATTACGGCATCCAGATTATCGGAGTCAGTTTCCTCGGCTGGACCATCATTTTGCAGTTGATTTATATGATTTTCAAAATCGACATTATGAAGGTAACGGTATTGGCCGGAACCTTTGCCCTGGCAATGGCCTTTGCCGGTAACGACCTGGTGAACTTTATCGGAGTGCCACTGGCCGGTTTTGAGGCATACAAAGATTTTATGGCACATCCGGGCGCACAACCCGACGGCTTCCTGATGGATGGCCTGCAGGGTAAAGTGCAAACACCGATTGAGTATCTGATTATCGCCGGTCTGATTATGGTGGTAACCTTGTGGACATCGAAAAAAGCCCGTTCGGTAATTAAAACTTCGGTAAACTTATCGCGCCAGGATGAGGGCGAAGAAAACTTCGGCGCATCCCCTATCGCGCGAAGTTTGGTACGCAGCAGCATTAGTATTACCGAAAGTGTGAAAAAAATTACGCCTGCCCCCGTTCAACGCTTTTTTGAGAAACAATTCGACCAAACGAATTACAAAAAAGAGATGGCACTATTGGGCAATGAAGCTCCTGCCTTTGATATGGTACGGGCATCGGTAAACCTGGTGGTGGCCAGTATTCTGATTTCTATTGCCACTTCGTATAAACTTCCCCTTTCCACTACCTATGTAACTTTTATGGTAGCGATGGGTACTTCACTGGCCGACCGTGCATGGGGCCGTGAATCAGCCGTATTCCGCATTACCGGAGTGCTGTCGGTTATTCTGGGCTGGTTCTTTACGGCGATTAGTGCCTTTACGGTTGCCTTTATCGTGGCCTCGTTCCTGCACTATACTGGAGTGTACGGCGTGGGCGTGTTGTTGCTGGTGATTCTGTTTATCCTCTATCGTTCGCACCTTGCTCATAAGCAAAAGAAAGTACGTGCCGATAAAGCTGAGAAGCATCATAAAAACATCGAAGCAATTGGTGTGGTACAAAGCTGTAACCAAAGCATTTCCGAATCACTTTCGGAATTTGTTAATGTCATTAATACTATTTTCGAAGCGCTCTATATCGAAGACCGTAAGAAGCTGAAAGCGGCGAATAAAGAAGTTCAGGAGTTGAATGTTGATGCCAAGAAACTGAAGAAGGATATGCCGAAAACCATTGAGCGATTCAAGCAGGAAGATGTGGAAACCGGACACTATTATGTTCAGGTGCTCGACTATCTGCGTGAAATGGCCCATGCTTTAACATTTATCTCGCAGCCGGCTTTCGAGCATGTGGAGAACAAGCATAAGAGCCTGACGCCTGAGCAGATTGATGAATTGCGGAAATTGCAAGGCGAAATCAATAAGATTATTGATGAAGTAAAACGAGTAATCGAGCTTAACCGTTATGAGCAGGTGGACGCCATTATCGAACATCAGCAAAAGATCTTTAAGTTGATTTCGGACATGCGTAAAAAACAGGTAAAACGCATTAAGAATGAGCAAGCCAGTACCAAGGCTTCCATATTGTACTTCAGCTTGATTCATGAGTCGAAAAACCTGTTATTGCACATGATCAACCTATTGAAGTCACACCGTGACTTTATCGTAGAACAATAAACTTTATCAACGATAAACAGCACAACCCATTCCGGAATCCCGGGGTGGGTTGTTTTTTTGTGTCAACAGCAAATCCGTGCCCGTTGATAATCCAAAAAGCGATATCGATACCATTCACCCAAACAAAAAAAACTATTTCAAAGCTACAAAAAGGACCAAGAATTTGTAAAGCCGAACGAATATTCGGAGCATCCCGAAGAGGAAATCGCCTTGAAGGTTTTAACGGAGCAATTGATAAAAGAAACCAATGCCGCCAGTTTTGAGGCTTCGGCCATTTCCGCTGCCATGGATTTCGAAAAACGTGCGGTAAAACTTTATAAAGAACGCGCGGAAGAAGCCGTGGATCCGATGGAAAAAGAATTATACACCATGCTGTATAAATGGGAAATGGGGCACGAAAAAGCATTGATGGAAATGGATCAGATGCTGCGTGAGGATATTTGGAACGACCATAATTTCTGGGCATTCTAAACAAATCCCAAGAAACATAATTTTGAAAGCGGACAATTGTCCGCTT
>CAYUAN010000118.1:0-12824 GCA_964442545.1 uncultured Prolixibacteraceae bacterium
CGCTAGGGCTACGGTCGATAAATTTGATTTTTGATGTTTGATTTGCTCCACAACAATTTAACCTACCTAACGGTAGGATTTCCTCCCGAAGGGATGGCAATAGAGCAATTCAACCATTCCCCCCGCCCTCAATCTCCTCCATCAACACTTTGGTATCCAGTCCGCGGGCACGCAGGGTAATTTGCGCGGCGGTTTCGTAGCAGGGCCTTCGCTCGTCCAGTTTCTCCATTAAAAAATCAGATACTTCGGCCACCTCCATCTCGGTAAACATCTCCCCTCTTTTGCGCATGGCCATTACCGCTTTCATCACACAGCCCACACCGGCACGCAGATAAACGATTAATCCGCTACGCCGCATAATCTCCATATTGTCACCCACGCAGGGCGTTCCCACGCCAAAAGAAACAATCAGATTTTCGCGTGCGGCAATATCCAGTAACAGTTGCTCCTCTATCCGGCGAAAATAAGATTCGCCTTTGGTTCGAAAGATGTCCTGCACACGCATACCCTCCTGCTCCTCTATAAAAGCATCCGTGTCGATATGCTCCAGATTCCACTCGGCGGCAATGCGTCCGGCATGTTTGCGGGTACCGCTGCCGATAAAACCAATTAAATAGATATTTCGCACCTGAATATGCTTAGAACCAATCTTTCAACAACTTATTCGCCTCTTCTTCCAGTTTCTTCTTAGCTTTTTCCTCTTCCTCTTTTTTCTTCTTCTCTAATTCCTTCTTCTGCTTTTCATACTCCTGGCGGGCCTTTTCCTCCATTTCCTTCTTCAGGCGTTCTGCTTCCTGCTCCGCTTGTTTTTTCAGCTCCTCGGCTTGCTTACGGGCCTCATCCTCCAATTGTTGCTTCACATCATTGGCCGCTTCTTTATAATTCAAAGAAATTTTCGGATTCGAAGTAGTACCGGTTACCTTGGCTTTTACATTTATCGTCTCGCCCACACTGGCATTAACGCCCGCCGCATTGGCTTTCGAAACCAAGCTATTAATCATCTTATTGGCATCCGAACCCAGTTTCTCGCGCGGAACCTGCATATCAATATCGTAATCAATATCCTGATTCAAATACGAAACTCCGGAAATCGTCATCGGAATATCATCTACCTCTACCGTAAAAGGTTTGAGCTCCATTTTACCGTTCTGAATCTTAAACGGGATATCAAATGCTCCGGTGGAAATGTCCTTCAATTTATCATAATTCAAGGCCTTAGCCAACTCAGTAAACATTTTAGAGCCTTTGATTTCCACCTTCGACATGCTCAACAGGCCTTTGGCATTAATGGAATTCATTACGGGTTCCATTTTCGAATCCAGATCGGATGTAAAATTCACCATGGCGGAATAATTACCTTTAGCTAATGAGGCAATGGGTGCGAATTTCTGAATTGCCACGAAAGCATCATAGGATTTCTTTATATCGAAATTCTTAATACCGAATACCCAAGCCACTTTCGGGGTATCCGGATTCAGCGTACTGTAATAACCGTTCATAATCAGTTGGCCATCGAGCATATTCATATGAAAGTCTTCCAGAAGCACCCGTTTCTGCGCAACACGCAGCTTACCGTAAACCGTTTTCATGGTCAGGTCATCATACTTCATCCGGCCAATGGCCGCCTGCATGGTAAAATCAATATGGTCCGGCACTTCAACGATTGACAACTCCTCTTCCACATCGGCGGCAGCGCTTTCTGCACTTGTTCCTTCCGTGGCAGCCGTCGCTGATGCACTTTCCTCAGTACCCATCATTTTATCCAAATCCAGATAATCGGCAGTCAGCATCATATTACCTTTCAATGTTCCGTCGGACAGGGCATAGGCCATATAATTGCGCAGTTTACCCGTGGCATTCAGCGTATTCTTATTATAGGTCATCTCAAACTCGCTCATATTTATATAGCGCGGAGTGAAGTCCATGCGGGCTTTGGCAATGTGCACGCCTTCCGGCAAATCGGCATCCTTATAATCCATATTCTTGATTCCCAGGCTACCCGATGCGTGAAATTTACTGTATTGTCCTTTGTCCAACACCGATTGTTTCCCTTTGAATTTCAAATCAGCCGTGAATAAGCCACTCATCGCCATCCCTTCATCCAAGGGATAAATCTGCTCCAGACTGGCCAAATCGAATTTACCTTTAAATTCCGCATCAATATCCGGATCGGACATCGGCGTACGCAGTTTCAGCTTAATATCCATCGGATTTCCGGCAATGCTGAAGTGGAAGCGGTCCACATCGATTTTCATCTTATCCAGGTCGGACGAAGGACTCTCTATCGTCATCAGCATTTGGATATCCTTTACGCTTTGCGGCAAATCGGGATATTGAAACATGGCGTCCTTTACCTTCATCGTAACGGCAAAAGCAGGCATACGTACATCATTGTACACCCCTTTTGCCCAGCCGTTCAGGCTGAATTTTCCTGAAGTTTTCAGGCCGTCGAAGTCCGTCATATAAATTGCCGGAATCATCGACAGCAAACTCTTAAATGTTGCTTCTGAGGCACTGTATTTCAAATCCATCACAATATTTTCGCCCGGCATGGCGACAAAACCGTCGAAGGCCAATCCCAAACCGTTTATGCGCAGAAGGTTTTCATTAAACGTATATTTCGACGAATCCAGATTCGCAATAATATTGGCCTCAAAATTCATATTGGCGCGATTCAGATAATTCACACCTTCCATGCGGTAAGTCATCGCTTTTATGGTACTCACCAAATCAATATCGGTAATACTTTCGGTAAAATCACCGGAAAGATTCACATCCAAATCCTCAATTTTTACATATTGGTCGCCTTCTTTATCATCATATAAGATATCGGCATTCCTGATTTCGAAATGCTGCAACTGCATCTGAAAATTACCCGACTCCTCGGCCTCGGCAACAGGAGATTCCTCCGTTTCCCCGGCAGCCGTAGTATCTTCCTTGGCAATATCCCAATTGGCCTTACCGCTGCGCAAAATCCGCAGATTCAAACGCGGGTGGTCAATCGTAAGTGCATTCATCTTATAGCTTCCCGAAAACACACTGCCCAAATCAAAATCGATATAAATATCATCAATAGCGGCCAGGGTATCGCCTTCCCATTGGTCCACACCAACTACCGTCATCCCCTGAATATCAAACGAGAAATCGGGGAAACTGCGAAACAAGGTCAGGCCGAAACCGTCAAAATCCACCTTGGCATTCACCGTTTTGTTAATTTCCTCTTTTACAATCTGAACGATTTTATCCTTAAAAATATAGGGTAAGGCAATCAATAAAATAATCAATACCCCTAAAATAATTCCGCTAATTTTCAATCCTTTTTTCATAATGCTACTCTATAAATGTCCGCCAAGCGGATTCCTATTAAAATCTATAACTGTTATTTATCAAATACATATCCATAATCACCAATGCGGCCATCGCCTCCACCACGGGAACAGCCCGGGGCACCACGCACACATCGTGACGGCCTTTTGCCTTCAGTTTTACCGTTTGCAAATTGCGGTTCAAAGTTTCCTGCTCCTTGCCGATGGTTGCCACCGGCTTAAAAGCCACATTGAAATAAATATTTTGCCCGTTGGAAATGCCGCCCTGAATACCACCTGAAAGATTGGTTTTTGTAGCTATCCGGCCATCCTGCGCGACAAACTCGTCATTATTTACCGAGCCGCGCAATTGCGCCCCTACAAAACCGCTTCCGTATTCAAAACCCTGAACGGCGGGAATGCTTAACATCGCTTTGGAAAGCTCCGCTTGCAATTTGGCAAAAACGGGCTCGCCCAAACCGGCCGGCACTCCTTCAATTACACAGTGAATCACGCCGCCCAAACTATCCTGCTCCTGATGTGCACGCGCCAACTCTTTCAGCATTTCCGCTTCGGCCAGCTTATCGGGGCAGCGCAAACTGCTTGACTCAATCTCCTTAAAAGTGGGAATACGGGAATCCATCGCGCTTACCTCACCTATTTGTCGCACCCAGGCCGTAAAGCGTATGCCTTTTTTATCGAGCCATTGTTTGGCGAGCGCACCCGCAACCACACGGCTAAGTGTTTCTCTGGCCGATGCCCGGCCTCCGCCGCGATAATCGCGCAATCCGTATTTTGCCTCGTAAGTATAATCAGCATGAGATGGGCGATAAATATCTTTCAGATGCTCGTAATCCTCCGGACGTGCATCTTTATTACGCACCATAAAAGCAATGGGGGTTCCCAAGGTCTTTCCTTCAAATATTCCCGAAAGAAATTCCACCTTATCCTCCTCATTCCGCTGCGAACTATACAAACCGCTATTGGTTTTGCGTCGGGCAACTTCCAATTGCAGCGCGGCAAAATCAATATGAAAATTTGACGGAAAACCATCCAAAACACCACCAACGGCGGGTCCGTGGGATTCTCCGAATGAAGTTAATTGCAAGAAATTACCAAAGCTGCGAAATGCCATAATTCAGGTTGATTAATTGAATTACGAAAATATCAATTATTTGCTTATCCATTAAAAATATCTCAAGGCAAGCATTAAAGAAAAGGGAAATAAAAAAGCTACATTGCTGTAGCTTTCTGGAAAATATGTAGATTGGGGGTTGGTAGTTAACCGCACTAAAGACACATTAACATATAAATAGGTTGCATATAATCGAATCTTTTTTACTTTTTTACCTCTGCCACAACATATTTCACCTCCGGATAAAGGCTGCAAACAAACCGTAAATTTCCGGCTTTTATTATTGACAATAAATGAGATAAAATAATTTAACAGCATCGCGATTATCTTTCTATTCTAAAAAAAGCTTAGTTTTGTTATTCGGCTTTCCAAAGGGCTTTGTACATTTGGAGCGGTCAATTTATAAATTAAAGTTATCGTCATGTCAACAGCAAATACGGTCCATAAATCAAAAGTAACCACCCATGTGTTACAAGAAATGAAACACAAAGGGGAAAAAATAGCCATGCTTACCGCCTATGATTTCAGCTTCGCGAAAATTCTGGATGATTCGGGCATAGATGTCATATTGGTCGGCGATTCCGCATCGAATGTTATGGCCGGATTCAGCTCTACCCTGCCCATTACATTGAACGATATGATTTATCACGCCTCGTCGGTAGTGCGGGCTGCCAACCGTCCGTTGATAGTGGTGGACTTGCCGTTCGGCACCTATCAGGGCAATTCCAAAGAGGCACTTTCAAGCGCCATTCGCATTATGAAAGAGTCGGGGGCCAATGCCGTAAAAATGGAAGGCGGAGAGGAAATTATCGAATCGGTAAAACGGATTATTTCGGCCGGTATTCCGGTGATGGGACATTTGGGGCTCACCCCCCAATCGATACATAAATTTGGTACTTATGTGGTACGGGCCACCACCGAAGAAGAAGCCAACCGGCTGCGCAAGGATGCCAAATTATTGCAGGAAGCAGGTTGTTTTTCCATTATCCTGGAAAAGATTCCCGCCAAACTGGCCGCTGAGGTTACCCAAAGTTTGAAGATTCCGACCATTGGCATCGGAGCCGGCGCCGAGGTGGACGGACAGGTATTGGTACTGCATGATATGCTGGGAATTACGCAGGATTTCTCCCCGCGTTTTCTGCGTCGCTACCATAATCTGAAAGAGGAAATCATGGGTTCGGTACAAGCCTATATCCATGATGTGAAGTCGAAGGATTTTCCCAATGAACGAGAGCAATATTAAATGAGCGAAATCTCTGTTCCGGAAATATTGTATGAGGACAACCACATTATTGTGGTCAACAAACGTCCGTCGGATATTGTACAGGGAGACAAAACCGGAGATACGCCTCTGAGCGAAATCGTAAAATCCTATATCAAAGACAAATATCAAAAGCCGGGGAATGTTTTTTGCGGCGTGGTGCACCGGCTCGACCGGCCCGTGAGCGGGGCGGTAATTTTCGCCCGAACAAGCAAAGCGCTCAGCCGCCTGAACGATATGCTGCGCAAACACGAGATTCGCAAAATCTACTGGGCCGTAGTGGAGAAATCCCCTCCAAAAGATGAAGGAACTTTGGTGAATTTCCTGCGAAAAAACCCCGGGCAGAATAAAAGCTATGTTGTGAAGGAGGGTACAAAAGGTGCTTTGCGTGCCGAACTTTCGTATAAGCTTTTAGCCTCATCCGACAAATATCATCTGCTGGAAGTAAAACTAAAAACCGGGCGCCATCATCAAATCAGAGTGCAGCTGGCCCATATCGGCTGTATTATAAAAGGTGATTTGAAATACGGCGCCAAACGCAGCAATCATGATGCTTCTATTCATTTGCATGCCCGGAAACTTTCCCTGATTCACCCTGTGCGCAAGACGGAAATACACATCACCGCCCCACCCCCGGCCGACCCGCTATGGGATTATTTTTCCAAAATTAACGGATAGAACTGCAATTACGGCAAACCCCAAATTGTGATATATATAAGTTTTTTGATGTGTTAACGCGTTTCCATTCTTTCTAAATTTACGATTCTAAATAATTTCAATACAGCATTAAAATATACAATATGGATTTATCGGCTAAATATATGGGTATCAAATTAAAGAACCCAGTTATTGTGGGAGCGAGCAGCCTGGTTAATAATATAGAAAACCTGAAAAGAATGGAGGACGCGGGCGCTGCAGCCATTGTTTATAAATCCTTGTTCGAAGAACAGTTGCATCTGGAAAATTTGGAATTTGATAATTTCATTGACGAATATGTCGCGCAAAATTCCGACGAAACATCTCCTTTTCCGGATATTGATGTCAGCGGCCCCAAAGAATATCTGTTCAAGCTGAAGAAAGCAAAAGAAGCGATAAATATTCCCTTGTTTGCCAGTTTGAACGCGGTATATGACATAAGTTGGGTGGACTATGCCAAGCAAATCGAGCAGACAGGCGTGGACGGAATCGAACTGAATTTTTATAAAGTGCCCAAAGAAATGCAATCGATGGAAATCGACTTTGTGCAATTGCAATTGGATATTTTACAAAAAATAAAAGCGGCACTTAAAATTCCGGTTGCGGTAAAGCTCAGTCCTTATTATACTAATCCGCTCAGCGTGATTCGCCAACTGGATGCTGAAGGGGCCGATGCCTTTGTATTGTTCAATCGCTTTTTCCAACCGGACATTGATTTGGAAAAAGAGGAAATGATTTTCCCATATAACTTTTCCTCACCGGGAGATTACGGGCTGGTCCTTCGCTTTTCCGGACTAATCTACGGTTATATTGATGCCGATATTTGTGCATCCACCGGTATTTTTACAGGCGAGGATGTGGCCAAGATGATTATGGCGGGGGCCAATGCCGTGCAGGTTGTAAGCGTATTGTATAAAGAAGGTATCGATTCATTGGCAAATATTGTCAAAGGGCTTGAAGATTTTATGCATTCAAAAAATTACAATTCATTGGATGATTTCCGTGGGAAATTGTCACAAAAAAACATCGACGACCCCTTTGCATACGAACGTGCCCAGTATATCGACTTTTTGATGAACTCGGCTTACTTAAACGATAAATACAGCAAATAGCCGTATTTCCTTATTTTCTATCTTCGCTTTTGTAAATACGTTTTTATGAAAGCTCTCAATCTGCCTGAATATCAATTTCGCTTGCGAAAGAATGAGGCCGGGAAAACCGAAATCTTCGACCCTATTCGCAAACGTTTTTATGTATTGACGCCTGAAGAATGGGTGCGTCAAAACTTTATGCAATATTTGATTCAGGAAAAAAACTTTCCGGCCGGCCTGATGGCTGTGGAAAAAGGGCTCAAACTGCATGGCGCCCAAAAACGTGCGGACATTGTACAGTATAGCAAACAAGGAAATCCCGCTCTGATTGTGGAATGCAAGGCGCCGGAAGTAAAAATTACGCAAGACACCTTTGACCAGGCGGCACGCTATAATTTGAGTTTACAAGTGGCCTACCTGATTATCACCAATGGGATGGAACATTATGCCTGTACGGTGGATTTTGCCAAACAGGAAGTACGATTTTTAAAAGAAATTCCCGACTTTGAACAAATAAATCATGGATAAAAAGCAACTGCTCAAACAAATGCTCCCGGGCCTGATTCCCATTTTGGTCTTTATCATTGCCGATGAAGTTTGGGGAACCACCGTAGGAATATATGTAGCCGTTGCCATCGGGATAATTCAACTAATTGCCATCGGAATAAAAGAAAAACGAATCGAGAAATTCGTATTGATTGACACGGCATTAATCGTGGGTATGGGCGGTATCTCGGTTTGGCTGCACGATGATGTTTTCTTTAAGCTCAAGCCGGCCATCATCGAAATTATCCTGGCCATAGTTTTAGGCATTTCCGCCTTTTCAGGCAAAAATCTTTTGATGATGATGTCGCAGCGCTATATAAAAAACATGGAGTTGCAGCAGGCGCAAATGCAGCTGATGCAAAAGCAATTACGCGTACTTTTTTATCTGGTTGTCGCCCATATTCTAATGGTGGTTTACGCCGCCTATTTCCTGACAACCGAGCAATGGGGTTTTGTTTCCACGGCGCTATTTTACATCATGATTGGCATCTATTTCGGCATTGTTTTCCTGCATCAATATTTCAAAAACAAAAACACCGAATGGCTGCCCGTAGTGGATGAAGAAGGGCGGGTAATCGGCAAAGCCACACGCGAAGAATGCCACCGGAATCCCGATTTGATGTATCCCGTAGTCCGCCTGCATATTATCAATAGCCAAAAACAGATTTTGTTGCAAAAACGCAGTTTTAAGTCGGATATCGAGCCGGGAAAATGGGATGCTGCCGTAGCCGGGCATGTGCACTTTGGCGAAGAAATCGGCCAGGCAGTTTTGCGCGAAGCGCGGGAAGAAATAAATTTCACACCCGAATATCTTGACCTGCTCGAAAAGCGTATTTTCAACGCTCCAACCTCCACCAGTCTGATGTTTATCTTCATTACCCAAAGCGATTCGGAAATTGAGGCGAACAAAAAAGAAGTGGAAGAGGTTCGTTGGTTTAGCCTGAGTCAAGTGATTAATCTCGAAAAGCAGGGCGAGTTAGCTATTGGCACACAACAGGAAATCAAACTTTTACGCCCGTTTTTAAGTTAAGAAATTATGAGCACACCCACCAAAGAAAATATTGAACAGGCGCATGGGCGTATTGCTCCGTATATTCACCGCACGCCTTTAATGCATTCGGAACAAATCGGCATAATTCTGAGCGGAGGAAATATCGATTTGGGGGAAATGGGTGAATTATTCGCCTGATTTTTCTACTTTTGAACAAACAAAACTGCCTTATGCCTGACAAAACCGGAACCCTGTATTTACTCCCCACCACAATTAGCGATGGCGACTGGCAACACACCATCCCACAATTTGTTCGCGACAAATCCATTGAACTGATGCATTTTGTGGTGGAAGATGTGCGCACGGCACGACGTTATCTGCGCAGAATCGGCGGCAAGCAGGACTTTGACCAATGCACTTTTTTTATTCTGAACAAGCACACCCGGCCGGAAGATATTCCCGATTTTGTTCAGCCCTTGTTGCAAGGTAAGGACATGGGCTTGCTCTCCGAATCAGGCGTTCCCTGTGTGGCGGACCCGGGCAACGAAGTAGTGCGGGCGGCAAGGCGAAAAGGTATCCGTGTGGCCCCCATGGTCGGGCCTTCATCCATACTTATGGCGCTGATGGCTTCGGGCTTCAACGGGCAGAACTTCGCCTTTATCGGCTATCTGCCCATTGATAAAAATGAACGCGGCAGATATTTGAAAAAACTGGAAGAACGTATTTTCCGGGAAGACCAAACCCAGATTTTTATTGAAGCCCCCTACCGGAATCAAAAACTTTTGGACGACCTGATTCAGCGACTGTCACCGGAAACAAAAATTTGCGTAGCACGGGAAATCAGTGGCAGCAATGAGCTGATTGAAGTACATCGTGTACAGGAATGGCGCAAACGAAAGAAACCTGATATTCAAAAACAGAACACCATCTTCTTACTTTATAAATAATGACCCGTGGAGAAGCAGCACGTATTTTAGGCGTCAGCCCCGATGCCGGGGAAAGCCGGATAAAAAAGGCTTTTCGCACAAAGGCGATGAAACTGCATCCCGACCGCAACCGGGCTCCCGACGCGCGATCGCAATTTATCGAGCTGCATGAGGCCTATGAATATTTACTGGATGTGCTGCACGGCAAAACACCGAAATCCTATTCCACTTCAGACAACGCCCGGCGTACTGCAAAAACAAGCAACAAATTCCGTGGAGAAGGATACCGCCAACGCAACTACCGCAGGTATGACCCCTATGCCGACATGTCGCGCGAAGAATTCGAACGCCGTTATCAGCAAGCCCGTAAGGCGGCCGAAGCGGAGTTTGAGCGGCGCAGCGAGCGCGCCTATCAGCAAGCATTCGATGAATACCGCTATAGCTGGCGCCGGAAATTTGCCAAATGGATGGCGGGTATCGGGCTGGTTCTGGCTTTGCTTTTTGTCATTGATTATTTTGCCGGCACAGTGGATGAAGTTATTCCACACGAAAAAATTGAACTGTTCAGTATTAACGACGGCACTTATGTTTTCGATTATTTAAGCATTAATCATGTGATATACAGCATCCGGAACGATAAATTTTTGTCGAAACCGGAAACAAAATACACCATCAGGCGCACAAAAATTTTCAAGGATATTTTATGGGTTCGCATCAGTGACGGGAAAAATTACATTGTTCTGGAACCCTCGTTTAGCAGTTACCGCAGTTTTCCTTTAGTGCCCTTTATTCTGCTTATTCCGCTACTGACTTTTCTAATCGAAAGACCGACATTCAACTTTGTTTTTCTGGCGGTTCATTTCAATATTTATGTATTTCCGCTTTTTGTTTTTGTATTGATGGCCCACGACGGACGGATATTACGTTTGTTCGGTTTATAAATAAACCTAATTAGTGCCATTTTTTTAATCATCACTACCATAATTGTATAACTTTGTGGCTTTCGTAAAATCGATATAATGAGCATCAAACAAAAATACCGTACACTGTTAATCTTGATTTTTTTATTAAGCATTATCATAAGCTCCTGCGAAAAAGATGAAGTAAGCTATGATATCACGGGCAAAGTTTATGACCCGCAATTAGACAAAAATGTTTCGGATGTCAAGGTGGTACTCCGTGGCAGCAAAGTGCAATACGGCATTTACAATACCGCTTATATTGATTTGCAAAATACGAAAACCTCCTCCGACGGTACCTATAGCTTTGAAGTTCCGTATGAAACAGTTACCGGATACCGTTTTTATTTCCAGAAAGAAAATTATTTCGATCAACTGATTGATGTCAACACGGACGATATTCAGCAAACAGACGGCTATCGTTTGGATATTGATTTAATCCCAATCGCTTATTTGGATTTAACAATTAAAAACACCTCACCTCAAGGTTCGGATGATGAAATACGTGTACGCATGACTAATATTAATGTACAATGCAAAGACTGCTGGAATACCGAAACTATTATAGGCGAAGGGCCTATGTTTTCGTACAAACGGAAAGCGATGCTTACGGGAGAAAAAGACATCCTGATAAATTGGGTCGTAAAAAAAGGCGGGCAGCAGCATGTGTATAATGACACCATTCACACCCATGCCTTTAAGACAATAACCTATGATATAAATTACTGATGTACAAACTGTTTCTAATTGCATTTGGAGGAGCTCTTGGCAGCGTGTTGCGTTTTTTGGTTTCGGCCGGCATACAGCATTGGTACCAAAAAGTTTTTTACTGGGGGACAATCTCCGTTAATGTAATCGGCTCGTTTATTATCGGTATTGCATGGGCGTTTTTCGAGCAACATATCGAACAAGAAAATCTGCGCTTTTTTATTATGTTGGGCCTTTTAGGCGGCTTTACCACTTTCTCTTCTTTCTCGCTGGAGAGCCTTACCTTAATAAAAGGCGGAGATTACCGTATGGCTATTCAATATATTTTGATTAGTAATTTCGGAGGAATTCTCGCAGCTTTTGCGGGATACTATCTCACTACAAGCCTAATTTCCCGATAGTTATATCACCACAAATTGACTCCATTAAAAAAATACAAAAAAATTCGATTTTTTTACCCGCAAAGTGTAACCTTCCGCTGCTTCATTACGTACAAGCGACACACTAATTAATAAAACTAAACATACAGCTTCTTAAATATTGAGGCGGACAAGGATTAAATTATCTGATAATGAAAAAACATTACGATATTTTTATTGAAGGAAGTTTGGAGAAAGCCGACTTTAACTTTTATTCTCAAATTGGAGCACACAAACTTGGCATTGATGCTATTTACAAAAATGGCGATACCCGTCACGTGGAAATTGAAGCGGAAGGAGAAGAATCCAATATATTGGCATACATCAATTACTTGCGCGAAGGCGCTTTGAGCAGACACATAGAGCTTTTTCGTACAGAACAGGGGCAATTCAAAAACATAAATGGTTTTACTTCCCTGAAAGTACATAAAGAAAAGTTCAAGTCCCTAAAACGTCTGTTAAAAGGTTATAAACATTATTAATTCCGGAATTCATCACGACAAGAAAAAAAGAAAAACAAGGATTCTCATTTTAACTAACTATCGCAAATAAACGCTTATTAGTAAAAATATTAATATCATTTTATTGAGATTCTGAAATTTATTACCTCATTTATTTGCACTCTGTTAAAATATTACTATTTTTGCAGTGTAAATGTATACAAACATATACTTGGGTCACTAAGTGCTCACGAGGTATTATATATGAAGAAGCATCTTAAAATATTTATTGAAGGGAATCTCGAAAAAGCAGATTTCAATTATTATTCGCAATCCGCGGCTATCCG
>CAYUAN010000119.1:0-11333 GCA_964442545.1 uncultured Prolixibacteraceae bacterium
CGTCAGACGAGATTATTAACGGGAAATACCACGATCAGTTTGTAACGGATTTGATTCAGGGTGGTGCCGGAACTTCCATAAATATGAATGCCAATGAGGTGATTGCCAATATCGCTTTGGAGTATTTGGGCCATAAAAAAGGCGAATACGAATATTGCCATCCCAATACGCATGTGAACATGTCGCAATCGACCAACGACGCCTACCCTACAGCTTTCCGCATCGCCTTGCTCAAAAGCCTGGACGGCTACAAAGACGCTTTGAAAGCATTGGCGGGCTCGATGAAGCGCAAAGGCGAGGAATTCAAGAATGTGCTAAAAATGGGGCGTACCCAGTTGCAGGATGCCGTACCCATGAGCCTGGGCTCGGAATTCCACGGTTGGGGCACCACTATTCTGGAAGAAATCGGCCGTGTGGACAGTGCCAAGAATTTGATTCGCGAAATCAATATGGGTGCCACCGCCATCGGCACACGCGTAAACGCACCGGAAGAATATCCCGAACTGGTAACGAAATATCTGATTAAATACACCGGCTGCCCGCTCTTCCTGGCTGACGACCTGATTGAAGCCACCTCGGACACAGGCGCTTATGTTCAGCTTTCCGGAGTGTTGAAACGTACGGCCGTGAAGCTTTCGAAAATATCCAACGACCTGCGGTTGCTCTCGTCCGGACCGAGGACAGGACTGAATGAAATCAATCTTCCGAAAATGCAACCGGGCTCGTCCATTATGCCGGGCAAGGTGAATCCGGTTATACCCGAAGTGGTGAACCAGGTGGCCTTTTATGTAATCGGTGCCGACACCACGGTAACCATGGCTGCCGAGGCCGGACAATTGCAGTTGAACGTAATGGAGCCGGTAATCTCGTTTAGCTTGTTCAACTCCATTTCGTATCTGACCCGCGCTTGTGACACCCTGCGCACCAAAGCCATTGACGGTATTACAGCCAATGCCGAACATACCAAAGAATTGGTGATGAACAGTGTGGGCATCGTTACTTTGTTGAATCCGATTTTGGGCTATGAAGAAACTTCATCCATTGCCAAGGAGGCCCTGGAACAAAATAAATCGATTTACGAAATAGCCGTTAAAGAACGGAAAGTAATCAGTCAGGAGAAATGGGATGAATTATTCCAGTTTGAAAATCTGATTAATCCACGGTTTATCTTGTAAAAAAGACCGATTGATAAGCAAAAAGCAGATAACCGAATCTAAAAGTTATCTGCTTTTTTCATGGGTAAAAACTTCATTTATCTGCTCAATCTGATTCAGGATTTCATCGACACCGGTTTTATTTTCGGCCGATGAAATAATCATCGGAGGCAGCTCTTCCCAGTCGTGTTTCAGATAGTTTTTATAACGCAGAATACTGTCATTCAAACGTTTCTTAGTCAGCTTGTCGCTTTTGGTAAATACCAAAGTAAAAGGCAATTGGTTGGCACCAAACCATTCAATCAGTTCGATGTCGAGTTTTTGAGGTTCGTGGCGCGAATCGACCAGAATAAACGTATTCATCAGGTTCACCCGCTTAAACAGATAGTCCAAAATCATCTTTTCCCATTTCTCGCGCATCACCTTGGAAATTTTGGCAAAGCCGTAACCCGGCAAATCCACCAGATACCACGCATCATTTATCTCAAAATGATTGATTAGCTGAGTCTTTCCGGGCGTTCCGGATGTCTTTGCCAGTTTGCGGTTATTGGTAATGGCATTGATTAAGGATGATTTTCCCACATTCGAACGGCCGATAAAAGCGTATTCGGGTTTCGTCGGCTCGGGGCATTTCCGGTAATCCGGACTGCTTTTTACAAATTTGGCGGTATGAATTATCATTACGAAATCTTGATTCGTTCGCGATTGATATTCTTGATATGGCGGTCTTTTTTACTGGGATAAATATCATCCAGACGAATCAGAATACCGGTTTCTTCCACATTTCCAAAGCGTTCGTTCACCGAAGTGCCGAAGGTACGCATGGTCGGGCTCAGATTCATATAGGCGTTTACCAGAGGCGGAATATTTTCACCCAATGAACGTACTTTATGATTCAGGGTTTTGTAATCTTTTATATAATCGTCCCCCACAAAGAGTTTGGCCAACATAGCTTCATCATGTTTATACAAAAGCGGATATTTGGCCGTTATCAAGCCTTCCTGGTCTTTGAAATACAGATTCAAAAAGAACTGAATATAATCACGGGCCTCCACATTAAAGGACGGATACATGGTTATTTTCCCAAAGAAATAATCCACCTCGGGATATTGCACCGTCAGATAACCCAAACCGTCCCACAAATTGTCGAGGGAGTATAATCCGCGGCGCAAATCGTAATTGGGCTGATATTTGGGCTGCACAAACGAGCGCCCCAGCTCAATGGTATTTCGCAAATAATGCTCAATAAAAATATCATTCAAGTGAAACAAATGCGCTGTCGGGGTATGCGGATCGCCGGCTTTGGCCGATTGGTAAATATATTTCCCCTCCTTAAAACGGTATCCCCCGACAATTTCTTTTAATTCGGGGTCCCAAACCACTAATTGCTTAAACGGATTCTCTTCCAAATCATATTCGTCCAGATCCAGCTCTTTGCCCGTTCCGCCACCTGCCTCACGAAAAGTTATTTCGCGCAAACGGCCAATCTCGCGCAACACATTTGGCGAATCCTGATGTGTAACCACAAAAATCTCCTTATTCCCGTTATTCGTCCTGCGAATAAAGGTATCATCATTCAACTCCTGCTCCAACAAATGCCGGTCAACTTCTGCTATGATATCGTTCATATAAATCTGTGATTACGTATTGCTTCTTCCGTATCGAACAAAGTTAATACATTTTTAACAACCTGCGGGACTACTTCTTTTGTTTTTCCGCTTTTTCAAGCTCCGCCCCCATTTCATATACACGTTCCTTTACCCATGCCGCCCAGGCTTTGGGACTTTTCGACTTATCAAATGTTTGCCAGGGAATGGGCTTACCGAAATGTATATGAATGTATTTATCGTACTGCTTAAATACCTCGCCGGGCAAAAACAGCATTTCGATATTGGCCTTTATGCCCAACTTTTTACGCCACCAGGCCAGATTGTAAAAAAACTTTGAATTATAAGCGTATATATAAGTTGGGATAATATCGCGATGGTATTTCTGCGCCCGTTTGATAAAGGTATGTTTCCATTCCAGGTCGCGGATTCCGCCTTTTTGTTTTCGCGATACCAGACCGGCCGGAAAAAACAAAAGAATACGGTCCGACTGAAAGGCCTCTTCCAACAGTCCTTTGTTTTCAATATTACGCCCGTGCTTATTAATGGGCACCAGCAATGGCGCCAATCCGGGCAAACGAAGCAAGATATCATTTACCGGAAATTTTAAATCGGGGCGTATTTTTCCCACAGCATGCATCAGGGTGATGCCGTCAAAACCACCCAAAGGATGATTCGACACGATCATTTGATTTCCCTTTTCCGGAATATTTTCGATACCCGTTACATTCAGCCGGATACGAAAATCCTTAATCGCCCGGGCCACCCAATCCAGGCCGTACAAATCGCGCCACTCGTAGATATAGCGATTTACCTCGTCCACGTGAATAATACGCTCAATCAGGCGCACTACAAATCGTGGCAACTTTTTATAAAGTTTCGGATTTTTATCCTTGATAATTTTGGGAATATTAATAAAGGTCTTACCAATCTCCGTTTTTGTCATACAGCGCGTTTCTTACGTTCAAGGCAAATTTAAGAAATATTTAGCGTATTATGCTGCCGGCCAAATGTATTTCCTATTTTGATTGTGCAAAACATTAAAGATCCTATCGTGTTAATGTTCATCTATTTACAGGATTAATTGAGACATACAATTTAGAAACCGCTATTTATTTCGTAATGATTATTTTTACCAAACATAATTAAATTAGTGAATATGAAAAAAATATACTTTAACAAAGTCCTATTTGTAAAACTTTGCACCATTCTTTTTTTATCCGGCTTGTTTCCGTTTTCTTCCTTTGCCCAATTGGGTGGCATGTCCGGATCCAAGATTTCATCATTAACCGTTGATGTAGTTGACCATAAAAAGGTGGAGTTTGAACCCGGCTTTTATCATTTTCAGGCAAAATACTCTTGGGACGAAAACAGTAATTTGCACGATATTTACAACACTGCCGACAGTATAAAATACACGACAGGAATCTATTTCCGGGTAACCTATGGCCTTTGGGATAAACTGGAATTCGGCATCTCGGCTTCCACTGATTTATCGGCAATCGCCATCGGCAGCCGTTATGCATTTTTACAAAAAGAAAAATGGGGACTGGCCGTTATTGCCGGGGCAAATATTCCCATGGGCAATCGGACAATTGACCAAACCATCCGTAACTCTTCCACGCTTTCACAAGCGGGAGGCGGAATTGTGGGCAGCTATAGCTTTACGGAAAACTTCAGCGCGGATATGACTCTGCAATATTTGCAGTACCTGAAACAATCGAGTGATGATGATCGCGGAGGAACTTACCTTAATCTCGATTTGGGATATTATATCTTCAACCATCAATTACAACTGATTAGCAGTTTTGCTTACCGTCATATTGCGAATAATATCGGGAATCATGATGTACTGACATTCTATCCGGGCTTGACGATTGAAACAGGCAAAAACTATATTATTGTTTTGTCGGCTATGTTTGACAGTTGGGGAAAACAAGAATTCAAAAACACCGGATTCAATTTTGCCCTTACGCTTACATTTGATTAGCGGCTGATTAACACCAAAGAATATTTGTCCGTATCAAAGTATCCGTAACAAATACGTTTTCTTAATTTATACAGAAACACTAACACTATTTAACAACTCTATCAACGGCTTAACAATATTGGCTCTACATTATTCCCTACCTTTGCCCTATGCTCGGTTTTATTACCAAAATACGCAATAAGTTATACGATCGCGGGATTTTCAAATCTTCGGGATTCGATTTTCCCATTATCAATGTGGGCAATCTCGCGGTTGGCGGAAGCGGCAAAACACCGCATGTGGAATATCTGATTCAGCTTTTGAAAGATGAATACAAGCTGGCTACATTAAGTCGCGGCTATGGGCGTAACACCCGCGGCTATCGTGAGGTACAGATGGACGATCGGGCTTCGCAAAGCGGAGATGAACCCTTGCAAATCAAGCAGCATTTTCCGGATATTCGTGTTTTTGTCAACGAATCGCGGGTAGAGGGTGTTACGAAATTACTTTTCGACTCGCCGGATACCGAAGTAATTTTGCTGGATGACGCCTTCCAGCACCGGGCCATAAAAGCCGGCTTGAATATCCTGCTGACTGAATATTCACGCATCTTTACCGATGACAAACTGATGCCTGCCGGGCGCTTGCGGGAACATCCACGCGGCGCGGCACGGGCAGATATAGTGGTCGTCACCAAATGCCCGCTTGATATGGAAGAGGACGAGAAACAAGAAATCAGGCAAAAGATTGCCGCCTACACGAGTGCTCCGGTATTTTTCTCGGGCATCCGTTATCACGATTATCTGGTTCCCGTTTTTGATAATGCCGGAAACGACAGTCCCGAGCACAGCAATATTGTTTTAATCAGCGGCATTGCCCGCAGCCAGGGCCTGGAAGATTATGTAAAGCTGAAATTTCAACCGCAGGAGTTCGAACATTTTAATTTTCGCGACCATTATCATTTTCGCGCATCGGACCTCAAACGCATTGCCGAAAAATTTTATACTTTTGCTCCTCCCAAAATTATGATATGCACTGATAAGGATGCCGTCCGACTTACGGAAGTGGCACAAGGCAGCGACTTCGCTAAATTGCCGCTTTATCGTTTACCCATCAAAGTGCAGTTTTTGGGCGATAATAAAAAGCAATTTGACAAGAAAATAAAAGATTATGTACGACAGAATAAAGCAGACAACAAAATTCATCAAGAGTAAAACTCAAATCAAACCCCGTGTAGGAATCGTATTGGGTTCCGGGCTGGGTAATCTGGCCAATAAGATTGAAGTGGAAACAGCCATTGATTACGAATATATTCCGCATTTTCCGGATGTTACCGTAAAAGGGCATCACGGGCGCTTGATATTCGGACGTTTGGGCGGACAGGATATTGTGGCCATGCAAGGGCGTTTCCATTTTTACGAAGGGCACAGCATGCGCGATCTTACTTTTCCTATTCGTGTAATGGTGGATTTGGGCATCGAATTGCTAATTCTGTCGAACGCGGCGGGCGGAATGAATCCCGATTTCAAGGTGGGTGATATCATGTTGATTAAGGATCATATAAACATGTTCCCCGATAATCCGCTGATGGGGCCAAACGACGAACGCCTGGGGCCTCGCTTCCCCGATATGAGTGAAGTGTACGACCGTGCGCTGATTAACAAAGCTTATGATATTGCCGAAGAAAACGGCATTTTATTACACGAAGGGGTATATGTCGGTGTCAGCGGCCCCACTTTCGAAACACCTGCCGAATATAAGTTTTTCCGCATTATCGGCGGAGATGCCGTGGGAATGTCCACCGTACCTGAGGCCATTGTAGCACGCCATTCGGGTATCAAAACTTTTGGGTTCTCCATTATTACCGACTTGGGCGTGGAAGGACAAATTGAAGAAATTTCGCACGAAGAGGTAATCGAAGCAGCCAATGCGGCCGAGCCGAAACTATCTTTAATCGTTACAGAATTATTAAAGAGATTATAGGCTATTCTTAAAAAGAGCAACAGAAAGAACTTTATACGATAATCTTATAAAAAAAAGAGGCCGCCAAAGCAGCCTCTATACTCGTCAATCCGTATAAATTCCTAATGTGCAATCTGGATTTTCTTCATCAACTTTTTGCCATCGGTGCTTTCGATAATCAAAAGATAACTTCCTGAAGCGAGCCCGGAAATATTTAGTTCCGCTTTTTCCTGTTCCGCCGTCTTTTCCATCAGCAGGCTGCCATCCATACCAAACAATTGAATTTGCTTGATGCGTAAGGCATCTTCCGTTTTGATAAAAATAATATCACTTGCCGGATTTGGGAAGATGGAAATCTGTCCTTCGGAAATCAGTTCAAAGCCCGGATTGGTTTCATTGACATCCAGAATATGGATAACAAATGCTTTTTCAAACGAACCGCCCTTATTATCCACGGTTTTTACGCGGATATATTTCATGCTTGTGTCTTCATAATCGAATAAAATGGAACTCCATAAAGTGCTGTCGAGTATCATAAAATCGCCATTATCGCTATCACCCGCTCCGGCGGTAAACATAAACGTATGCGTATTTGCGGTATCAGGATCCAGCGCGCGAAAATATCCGATAAAAGTATGCGACGGTTGATTCTCGCGAATGGTATCGGACGTCAGAATGATATCGGTTGGCGGATTATTCGGCGGTTCGGCGATACGCCAAAACTCCAGATTATCAAGTCCCGAACCACTACCCGTAAAATGAAAAAACACCTGATCCCATAAAGCCGGATTTTTGGCCGTAGCCGTAGTGGTATCCAAGCCAAGATTTATACCGGAAAACAAAGTGGTCCATGTAGTGGCCGAAACCGAACGCGAACGAATACTTATATAACCATGGCCATTATTGGCATAAGGCTCCAGCTTAATTTCGATTCGTTGCCAGCCGCTGCCAATCGGAGCAACAGAGGTATAAGAAGTTCCGGCCGCATTATATAATTTTGTACCCAAATTGCTGTTGGCCGCAGGTACAAAGCGGAATCCTTTTTCATTGTTTTGATTCATATTTACCTTACCATCATTATTTTGATCGTAGGCCAATCCGAATTGTGACCCCCACCATTCAATCTTCAAATCGAAATACAGGTAGTAAACCGCAGAATCGCCGTAAGAAAAATTGGGGAAAATCGTATCCAGAGGACGATTTCCGCTGGCATTAACGCCTCCGCCGTTTTGTGTGAAATGCAGCGCATTGGTTCCGTCATGCGAATAAGCACTTGCCACTTGCACATCAATGGTAGTGCCGCTAAGCGTTGTTTTCCAATTATCCTGATTATTCAGGTTTCCGTTATTCAGGCCGTTAAAATTGTAATAGGAAATGGTCGTGTCCAACAACTGCGCATTCATTTGAAATGCCGCAAAAATCAGCAAGGAAAATAGTATCAGTTTTTTCATATTCAGAGCGTTTAGATTAGAAAATATAATTTTATATTGAAACAAAAATAATTATTAATTAAGGTCATTGGACCGCTATCAGAAGCATTTCACAATAAACCTGCCCCTTGTTAAATAAACACATATCTCTGTTTAATTAGGCAAATTTATTAAGAGCTAAAGCCGGATAAAACAAAAAAAAATCCTAAAAATATTCTATGCCGCATTAATTACAGATACAGTTTTATATCAATACTTTATCCGATTATAAACGACAACAAACGAATGTTAAACGAAATCAATTGTTTATTAACCGAGTCACCCGTCCGGCTCACCATACTTTTGCCTCATCAACAATTCGAAAAACGGATTGCACGAAATTAAAATCAAAATAATTATAAACCTTAAAAATTAAAATCATGAGAAATTTAAGAAATTCAGTACGCCTGATCGGACGCCTGGGAGATGACCCGAAAGTAAGCAAGTTTGACAACGGAAAACAAAAAGCCACCTTTTCGCTGGCCACGGACGAATCGTATAAAAATAAAAACGGCGAGCGCGTGGACGACACTCAATGGCATAATATTGAAGTATGGGACGGGCTTTCTACCGTAGCCGAAAAATACCTGAAAAAGGGAATGGAGATTGCCGTTGAGGGTCGCCTGGTGCACGAGAGCTATGAGAAAGACGGAGAAACCCGTTATTATTCCAAAGTTGTTTTGAGCGATATTTTGATGCTTGAAAAGAAAAATTCGTAAAAAAACAATCCCTGTTAACCCAATAAATAAACCATAAAAAATAAAACCATGAAAAATCTAAGAAATTCAGTACGCTTAATCGGAAATTTGGGTGCAGATCCCAAGATCACCAAATTCGGAAACCAAAATCAAATCGCTTCATTCAATTTAGCCACCGACGACAGTTATAAAGACAAAGACGGCAAGCGGGTGGAACAAACCCAGTGGCACCGGATTATTGTGAAGGGCGGACTCGCGTTCGTCGCCGAAAAATACCTGAAGAAAGGAATGGAAATCGAGGTGGAAGGCCGCCTGCTTACACGCTCCTACGAAACCAAAGACGGCGAGAAACGCTATATCACCGAAATCGAAGCAAACGACCTGGTGATGCTCGGTAAAAAGCAAAGCGCTTAAACCAAAACCCTCCGCTAAAAAAAGCCGCAAATGCACGAATGATTCGTGCATTTGCGGCTTCTTAATTAATACATTTTATCCTACATATTGCGGCGATACTGCCCTCCAACATTAAACAAAGATTCGGTAATCTGCCCGATGGAGCAATACTTGGCGGCTTCCATCAAAATGGAGAATACATTCTCGTTGTTTACCGCCGAATCGCGCAGGCGCTTGCACCAAACCTTCGACTCCTCGGCATAATGCTTATGCAGGTTTTGCAACATCTCAATCTGGAATTTCTTTTCTTCCTCGGTTGCCCTGATCACTTCGCCCGGTGTTACCGTGGGCGAGCCCTTGGACGAAAGGAAGGTATTCACGCCCATAATCGGCAGTTTACCCGTATGTTTCAGGGTTTCGTAATAGAGCGATTCCTCCTGGATTTTGCTACGCTGGTAATTGGTTTCCATTGCGCCCAGCACACCGCCCCGCTCGGTGATGCGGTCAAACTCAGCCATCACGGCTTCCTCCACCAAATCAGTAAGCTCCTCGATGATAAAGGCCCCCTGCAGAGGATTCTGGTTTTTGGCCAGTCCCAGCTCGTGGTTGATAATCATCTGAATGGCCATGGCACGGCGAACAGACTCCTCGGTGGGCGTGGTAATCGCCTCATCATAGGCGTTTGTATGCAGCGAGTTACAGTTGTCGTAAATGGCGTACAATGCCTGCAAGGTAGTCCGGATGTCGTTAAAATCGATTTCCTGCGCATGCAAAGAACGTCCTGATGTCTGAATATGATACTTCAGTTTTTGCGAACGCTCATTGGCGCCGTATTTATTCTTCATCGCCTTGGCCCATATCAAGCGGGCCACACGGCCGATTACCGAAAACTCAGGGTCAATACCATTACTGAAGAAGAAAGATAAATTGGGCGCGAAATCATTGATATCCAATCCGCGCGACAGATAATATTCCACATAGGTAAAACCATTCGCCAGCGTAAATGCCAATTGCGTAATCGGATTGGCTCCGGCCTCGGCGATATGATAGCCCGAAATGGATACCGAATAAAAGTTACGCACCTTATTCTCAATGAAATACTCCTGAATATCTCCCATTAGTTTCAGAGAGAAATCGGTGGAGAAGATACAGGTATTTTGTGCCTGGTCCTCCTTCAGGATATCGGCCTGAACCGTTCCGCGCACGGCGGCGATGGTCCTGGTTTTTATTTCTTCATACACTTCCTTGGGCAGCACCATATCACCGGTAACCCCGAGCAGCATCAAACCCAAACCGTCGTTTCCTTCGGGCAGTTCGCCATTATAGCGCGGCCGCCGGGTTCCCTTAGCTTTATAAATTTCATCAATCTTCCGGTTTACTTCTTCTTCCAGTCCGTGCTCCTTGATATACAACTCGCACTGCTGGTCGATGGCGGCATTCATAAAGTAACCCACCATATGCGGCGCCGGGCCGTTGATGGTCATCGAAACCGAAGTCATGGGATGGGCCAGATTGAACCCGCTGTACAATTTCTTGGCATCATCCAGACAGGCGATACTAACGCCCGAATTTCCGATTTTACCGTAAATATCAGGCCGTGTATCCGGATCGTTTCCATAAAGCGTAACCGAATCGAAAGCCGTACTCAACCGCTTGGCCGGAAGCCCTTTGGATACATAATGGAAACGGCGGTTGGTACGCTCGGGGCCTCCTTCACCGGCAAACATACGTGTGGGATCTTCCCCCTCGCGCTTAAAGGGAAATACACCTGCGGCAAAGGGAAATTCGCCCGGCACATTTTCTTTCAGGTTCCATTTCAGAATATCGCCCCAACCTTTATACTTGGGCATACTCACTTTCGGGATTTTCAGATGCGATAATGATTCGGTATGGGTTTCCACCTTAATAATCTTATCACGCACCTTAAATTCGTACACAGGACCTTCATAGCGTTTCACTTTCTCCGGCCAACCCTCGATAATACGCATATTCTTGCGCTCCACCTTATCCAATTGGTCTTCGTACAGCTCCTGCAATTTCTTCACCGTGGTATCATCTTTATCCGAATCAAGCATCTTCAT
>CAYUAN010000120.1:0-3762 GCA_964442545.1 uncultured Prolixibacteraceae bacterium
GCTCCACCTTTTCTACGAAATTTTGTTTCTTTAATTGGGCAATCTCTTTTTCGCTAAAACCCGTATCCAGCACTTTTAAGGTGTTTAGCAAACTTACTTTCTTGTTGATAATGATGAAGTCTTTTTGAATAAGGTCTTTGTCGTTATAAAAAAGATTATTTATGTCGAAATACATTTGTATAGCGATAAACAATATGAAATACCCAACCAACATGCCGAATGCTGCAGCAAAAAGCGTCCCTTTTCCTTTGCCGGACCGAATTAGTTTATGCAGCAGTTTTTTCTTCATCATATTTTATAAATGATAGCATTCATTATCATCGCTAATATCTTGCTCGTGCAAGGAGGAAATAAGTATGCGCGCCTTTTTGGCAGCGGCCTCTGTTTTGATTAAATCAAAGGCCTTAGTGGTGTTTACGGGATCAAGATGACTAAAGGGTTCGTCCAGTAAAATTAAGCTGAAATCCTGGCAAAGCGCCCGGACAATGGCCAGGCGTTGCTGCTGTCCCAAGGAGAGTGTAGCGGCTTTTTGTTCGCGAAACTCATACAAGCCCAAATCTTTAAGCATCTGTTCGATATCCGCAGCCGTCTTGTGGCCGGTCAATTCATTTTTAATGGCGATATTTTCCATCAAACTAAGCCCGGGGAAAAGTTGAAAATTTTGAAATACCATACTCATTTTGCCACGTCGTATTTCCGCCCATTCCCGGGCCGAAAACTTTTTGATATCCCGGCCGTCCAGAAAAATACTGCCGTGATAATCTTTACGCAGACCGAATATGGAATTGAGCAAACTGCTTTTCCCTTTTCCCGAATCCGAAACGATAACATTGAGTTGCCCGCGGGTTAAATCCACATGGTGCTGTAACCAAACTTGCGAATCTGCCCGTTGGACCTGCTCGGCCAATGGCTCCGGAATAAATTGATGGACTTCGACTTTCATAATAGAAAAAGCAGTCCCCAAATAAGGAACTGCTTTAATATTTTCCCGCTTTTACCTTTGACTCACAACATCTATTGTTTCATCAAAGCTATTTAAAATTAATTCCAAAGAGTTTTTCGAATCATCTTTTAACTCCAAAATTGCCTTGGCGCTGGTTTTATCAATCGGAATAACACGCAGCTTTTTATAAATACTCAAGGCATTGTAAAGCACATCAAAATCATCTCCTCCTTTTTCACGTAAATAATCCATCACATCCTGAGGATATGTGTCCGTATCCAAATCCACTTCCATATAGGTGGGGAATTTTTTCAAATGATCCGCCACCTCGCTATGCGCCAGGTTCGGGTCGATTTCTCCGTTTTCAGCCACCGTGCCAATCAATTCCATATCATTTGAAACAAGCAGGTTTTTCGCATCATATACAAAGTAAATCTCCGTATTGGGAATCGTATAAATACCGTTTTCTTTGGTTAAGCCCATTTCTGAAATTTTGGTATCTATTAAATCCCAGACTTTATCTTCGGAAAAGCGGATTACCGTAGAAAACAATACTTCCGGTTCAAGGGCGGTGGTTTCTTGCTCGATTAATTCCCCGTCAATAAATTGGAAATCTTTTCTGGTCTTTTCCGTCATTTGAAGACCATGTACACTTATCGCCATCTCTCCGGAAAAACCTTTCAGAAATTCCTCAATCGTCATCCCCAGTTGCTGCTCAAATTGCCCAGTGTATTGGTCAAAATTTATTTGCTTGTCTTTATACAAGCTCATAATGAGCTGATAATATTCATAAAAATTAAACGCCAATTCCATATTTGCCAAAGAGTTTTCGGGAATAACTTTTAAGGCGTCCATATCAAATTCATCTTTAATTATGGGATACTCTTCCATTAATTTTTTCATCTGATTATTCAGCTCCGACTCATAGGAAATTACAACGGCTCCGTTTTTAAACTCGGCAAAAGCACTCACATACATCCCTTTCATAGTAAAGGGCATTTGCGCGGCCATCATCATTTGTTGGGCGGGAGGCATATTTTGCTCAATTAGGCTATAATCCATCCAAAAGCTGATGTCTTTCTTGTTTTTATAGAAATTTTCGAAATGTGGATTTGCCTGAATGCTCGATGAGGCGCCCTGTTGCAACAGATTTCGCGCCATCGCGCCCAAATCGGTAGTTTCAAGATCTTCGCCACCCATTAAAAGCAGCTGATTATCGTCCCAGCAAAATATACCTTCATTATCCGGAAGCAACATTGTGGAAATTCCCGCCTCCTCGGCAATGACTACCTCCGTTTCCGGATCATCCACTATGGTTTTCATCAGGGTTTCGAGCTTCGCCCGGTCTTTAACCTTAAAATTAATTCCCACCAACAAGTTTTGATCTTGCATCGCGGCAAACATCATAAACTCGTCGTTAATACCAATACCTGTTTCATTTACATCCTTCAAAATGTAGTTGAACCGATTAAGATGTTGCATATCCTCCGGGGACATTTCTTCCAACATCTTTTTATAAGCTTTGGTCTGTGTAAAATCTTTAACACCTGATTTTTCGGACAGGCTTTTGCCGTTAAATACCAATACCATTCCGGCATTTTTTGGGATTGCCGTCAGGCCCGATTTATCGTTTGACGAACAGGAAACCAATAGGAATACCGCGACCAGCATCGCTCCGATTGAACTAAATTTTTTCATGTGATTATCTTTTTATGATTATGGATTTTAGAAAAAGTAAATATACGGAAAAGAGTAATTTATAATACAAAAGCTTTCCATCCGCCGGCACTTCTTCCCCATTGATGCGTAAAACCAAGCTCCAATAAGGTTTTTCTCGCCCGGTCATAAGCACCGATTATTTCAGAGGAGTGATGCGCGTCGGAACTGATGACGAGGGGGATATCCATTTCGAAACAGCGGTTCAGTATTTGTTTCGACGGAAATGTATCCCTCCACTTTCCTTTGTATAAACCACGTGTATTTACTTCTACAATAGCGTTTTGCACTTTAATTAATTCGAGTGTTTCTTCCACCTCGTCCTGATACCACTGTTCGGAAGCGGAAAACAGTGCGCCGGTATTCATAATAACTTTATCCAAATGACCGATAATATCCGGCTTCTGCGTACGAATCATTTCGCGGGTTTGCCGGAAAAACGCTTGAACCGCGTATTGAACATCACCATTAAAAATCCGGTTCATATTTTCGATACAAACATCATTGTCGCCATCGATAAACCAAAGTTCGTCCTGCTCCGGATGCTTTACCAAATGAATAGAGCCAATGCAGTAATCCGGGTTCAGCTTTTCTCTGAAATAATCAAACGGAAAGGAAACTTGCGGAATATAATCGATTTCCAGGGACAAAAAGATATCGATTTGTGCTCGATATTTTTGCTTCAGTTTTTCAATCTCTCGGGCGTATTTTTCTAAGTCATTGATATCCATACTCCATTTATTTGAAATTTTTAATGGAGCATGACTGGAAATTCCCAACTGTGTTACACCTTGATTTATAGCGCTTTCTACCATTTCTTCGATGGTGACTTTTCCGTCGCAATAAAAATTATGTGTGTGTAAACAAAGATTTTGCATTGATTTATCGTCTTTCATTACAGAAACAACATGAAGTGCAAATTAATCATTAAAATTATAAAGTCATGGTAGAGAAAATTAAACAAAATTATTTGTATGTGATTTATGCCTTGGCTATGGCCGCATTAGCAATCATTGCCGTTATCGCAAATAACTAATAAATCGCAAACAATAAACGAGACAAACTTATACGTTTATAAGAAATTCAATCCCGGTAAAATTATC
>CAYUAN010000121.1:0-11739 GCA_964442545.1 uncultured Prolixibacteraceae bacterium
GGCACCATACTTAGTCTGATATTTAGGGAAGGTAGTCCGGTCGATTACACCCATATTACCACTGATACCTAAAGTGATACCGATAGCGTTTTTACCGTCACGCATTTGCTTGCTTCCTTTTTTAGTAGTGATGATAATCACACCATTGGCAGCACGTGAACCGTAAAGGGCAGTTGCAGCAGCACCTTTCAGTACGTTGATTGACTCAATATCTTCCGGGTTGATATCGGCAGCAGCATTACCGTAGTCATATCCGCTTCCCCCTTGTTGCTGGGCTGAAGAGTTGGTGGTAGAGTTATCTACCGGTACTCCGTCGATTACGAACATGGCCTGGTTGTTACCGGTAAGTGAGGTAGAACCACGAATGATAATATTGGTAGAACCACCCATATTATCGTTCTTCTTTACCTGTACCCCGGAAACCTTACCTGAAAGTGAGTTAACGAAGTTGTCGGATTTAACCGTGCTTACTTCCTCACCGCCTACTTCCTGGGTAGCGTAACCCAGCGACTTTTTCTCGCGGGAAATACCCATGGCCGTAATTACGGCGCCTTCCAGTTCGGTTACCTTGGGTTTTAAGGTAACATTTACCGTTGATTTTCCGGTTACATCTACTTCGACAGTTTCCATTCCCATAAAAGAGAATACTAAAGTATTGTATTTCTTGTCAAAGGAGATTTCATAATCTCCGTTCGAACCGGAAATAGTACCTGTTGTGGTACCTTTCACAATGATGGTTGCTCCGGGGATACCTTTTCCGTCTTCGGCGGAGGTAACCTTACCTTTTACAACCCTCGTTTGTGCGTTAATTACCTGCAATCCTAGAAAAAATAAGAATGCAGTGAAAAGAATAGTTTTTCTCATAACAACATAATTTGGTTAATAATATTAATTAAACATCGATTTGACTCTCTTTAGCTGTTTACACAACTTAGATATCTTAATCAGGTCCATTGATTTCTTTAATTTGTTATAGCTTGTTTCCTGTGCTTAAAAAACAACTGCAATTTATATAAATATTTGATTGTTTCTATCATTTTATAGAAAAAAAATCCTCAAGAGATGTTGAAAACTGTATACGTTAGCTTCCAAAAAAAAGTTTGGTTAGTGTACTAACAATTTGTTGCCGTTGAGGATGATGTTTGTAAATTACACTTATTCAGTAAAAAAATAATAGTGCATAGCATACTTGTGTTTTCAATGCAAATATGCAACGGTAGAGGGAAGGGGGTGTTTTTGACGTCTATTTAGAATGCATCTAAATTGCGTCAGGATACTTTAATTACTGCGATTTCCCCGGATAAATATATAAGATATGCTTCGATTTCCGGGTATCCCATCTTTGTTAATATTTTCCGGTATTCATCCAGTTGCTTGAAGTGGTTTTCCTGTTCAAAATCGCTTATTTGATGCCAATCGCTCGTCTTATAATCGATAATCAGGGTCTTATTTTTACTTAAAATGACCCGGTCCGGTCTTTTTTGCGTTCCTTCGGGAAGTAAAATTGCGGCCTCGTTTAGGATGGTATTTTGCGTATCGAAAAATGGCGTAACTTTAGGATGTGTTATAATATCCCGGAGTTTTTGCTCAAGAAGAGTGCGCGCTTCTTTTTGAATTTTACCGGAAAGCAGCGCTTTTTGCACCGCTTTATGGATATCATTTTTTGATTGAATTGCTGCCAAAAGCTCATGGATTAAACTGCCGTATTGCATTCGTGCCACTTGCTCCGCATCTTTCCGAAAAGCTGCCTGTTTGCGAATGTGCAGACGCTGCGACCATGAGTTGCTGATAATGTGATCAATGCTGTTGGTTTGTTGCGCTGCTTTCGCCCGGCCTGTACTTGTCATTTCCCCGTAGATGATATGGTTGTCGTCCAATATTTTTAACTTCGGGTCTTTAACTTCCTTAAAGTCCTTAAATAATTTCCATAGGGAATCGGATTGCCCTTCATCGCACAAAATAAATAATTGCTCCGCGGGACGGGTAATAGCGACATAAATCAGGTTTAATTCGTCGAGCGCGACTTTGTCTTTTTCGTCCAGATAATCCTCTGCGAATGAACTGAACTCCAATTCTTTTTTATAACTAATCATGGCGCTTTTCAATCCTTCGACCCCTGCTTTTTTAGCATCTACCCAAAGCATTTCCCCTCTTCTTTTGAAGTTTACCGCCGGGAAAATAACCACAGGAAACTCCAGCCCTTTGGCTTTGTGAATGGTATAAAGTTTTACGGCCTCAATGTCTTCGGGCAGCGAAATGCTGATGCTTCCTTTTTTGCGTTCCCAAAATTCATAAAATGAACCGTGCCCGGCGCCCTTACTTAAAGAGTTGTCGAGGATATGATCCATCAGGGATTGCAAAAAAGGATTGGCGGTTTTGTTTAGACCTAATTCTTGTATCAGGTATTCCGCTAAATCATAAGTTTGTAATTGGTTGAGCTTTTGCGCATCGATTGTGTAACCGAACAGTCCAAAGGCCTTGCTTATCAAAGTGCTGTCATTTTCTTTTCCGATATTTTGAATCAGGTTTTTATTGCTTTGCAGAATTTCTTTGCCGTTTTCCTTATCCTTATGTGCCAGCAGCAGCATTATGTTTAATAAATTGTTTTTTCGCTCTTGTGAAGCCAGATAAGCAATGGCGGATACAATCAGGCGCACATCCGGATTATTCTGTATGTATAAGGTATCACTACTGACCACACTGATTCCGTTTTTTATCAGCACCTCAGCTATACGGTGTAATGTTTTTGAGGTGCGGCCTAAAATGGCTATATCGCGTAAGTTGTAGTTTTGTTTCTGTAAATCATCGATATAGCCAATCAGAGCATCTTCAAATTCGGAGGATTCCTTATCCGGGAAATTGCGTAGTACAACTTTGCCGTTTTCTTTGGTTTTTCCCGCTTCTTGCTTGAAATTTTCGTACACCTTATTGATGCGCTCCGATTCCATTTCATTCGGGGAATATACATTGTCCAATAGGAAACGAATAAATCGGTTGTTAAAATCGATAATGTTCTTTTCGGAACGATAATTAAAGTTAAGCTGCTTCTGTTCAAAATGCCGCTTTAAAGTTTCCGCACGTTCCTTGATAATGGGCGAATTATCCGGATTGGCAATTTCGGGCAGCTTGATAAACTGATCCACATCGCCGTCACGCCAGCGGTAAATCGATTGCTTGGCATCCCCCACAATCATATTAAAATTGTCTGCTGCCAGTGAATTATCCAGCAAGGGCAGCAGGTTGTTCCATTGAATTACCGAGGTGTCCTGAAACTCATCGATCAGGAAATTTTGGTATCGGCGTCCCACGCGCTCATATACAAAAGGAATATGCTCGTTCAGGACGATTTCGGCTATTTTTTTATTTGATTCCGACAAGTGAATAAGATTGTTTTCTTCGCAATAATCATCCAGTTCTTTTTTGATTTCACTAAGCAAAACCAATGGATTTATTTTGTCCAGAATCAACGACTTATCAAAAAATGATTTATAATCCTGCTCAAATAAATCAACTAATTTTTGGTTGATGGCAAGCAGTTCCGTCAGTACGGCTTCAATAGCGGCCCCTTCCTGTATCTTGCTTTTCGGTGCTTTGATTATTTTCTCAGGATTCTTGATAATATTATGGTTCGGATCAAATTTTCCGTTCGTGATTTTTATTAATTGCGCGGGATAGCTTTTGCTTGTGAACCAACTGTGTTCAATATGATGAGTATCGAGAAGATCCAATGCCTCTTGTGCGAAAGCTTTGGCCTTTTGCTTAAAAACCTCCGTATCTCTTTGCATTTCATTGATAATCTTGCGATATTCATTTAGGTCGATTTTATCCAGTTTGTCAATGGCTTTATAATGCTTGGACATAAACAGGTTTTTGGCCAGCTGTTGTAAATCATGGTCAATTCGGAAATTCTTTTCGTTATCAATATTTTGGAAAATATAGTTGATAAGGAATATTGTTAGGTTTTCGTCCCGCCCGATGCGTGCATAAAGTCGCTCGATGGCCTGTTCAATCAAGGGGTCTTGCTCCAGCTCAATGGCAAAATCGACAGGTAGATTTAAATCGCGGGCAAAACTACGGACAATACCTACCACAAAACTATCAATAGTGCTAAAAGCAAAGTCGGTATAGTTGTGCAAAATGTTGCGAATCAGAATAGAGGCGTTCTTGCGGAGTTGTTCTTCGTTCAAGCCGCTTTTTTTTCTTATATGTTCCAGCCCCGCCATTAATCCCGGGTCATCGCGATGCTTGTCCAGATGAATAATCTTGTCGAGCACTTTGAGCACCCGATCCTTCATTTCACCGGTAGCTTTAATGGTAAACGTAAGTCCGATTATGGCTGAAAACCGTTGCGGGTACTTTAGCGCAATGCTCAGATACTCATTAACTAAAGTGGTGGTTTTTCCGGAACCGGCAGAGGATTTATAGACAACTAAACTCATATGGTTTGCTTTATGCGAAGATAAGCATAATCGAAATGTTTTTGTGCTTTTTGTTGTCAAAATGTTAAAATTTATTGAATAAATATTTTTGTTTATTCGTGAAAATTTTTAATACTTTCGCAGCGATTAATTATTTATGTATTTAATTACTCAATTATTATCTAAATTAACGTAAACATATTAAACGGACTCATATATGTCGAGTGTATTTAATCTTTCGGAAGCTTCGTCCATTGCATTGCATAGTATGGTGATGGTGGCTTCTACGGAAGGAAAGACTAATGTAAACCGTATAGCCGAACGGTTGAATTTCTCAAAACATCATGTAGCCAAAGTAATGCAGCGGCTGGTAAAGGTGGGTATCTTATCATCGAACCGTGGCCCGACCGGTGGCTTTTCCCTGGCAAAAAATCCGGCGCAAATCAGTTTGCTGGATATCTATGAGGCGATTGAAGGACCAATGGTAAATTATAAGTGTCCGTTGGGCTATTCTGAATGTGCTTTTGAGAAATGTATTTTGGGAACAATTGCGCATGATATGAATAATAATTTTAAAAAATATTTGGCTGATCATAACTTGAAGTATTATATTGATAATGGATATATGATTGAAAAATAATGATATATGTTAATGTTATTGCAGCGTCTTTTGGGATTTTTCAAAAGGCGCTGCTTTATTTTTATTAAATTTAAATTAGTAAAAAATTAAGAAAAAATTAACAAGGTGATTGTGATATCCTTTATATTTGTACTCCTAAACAGAATAGAAACACGGCTTATAAATACATTATTAATTAAAAGTAAAAGCTATGTATGTAAAAAGTTTACTAATCTTAATCACACTATTTTTTAGTTTGGGCATGCGGGCTCAGGATGGGGCCGAAATTAGTGGCCGGATTCTGGATGGAAAATCCGGAGTGCCGCTCGAGCATGCCGAGGTGATGTTACAGCCCGGAAATAAAGGGATGGTAACTGATGCCGAAGGCCGTTATTCTTTTAAGGGCTTGCAGGCCGGCACTTATAAGATACTTGTAAAGTATATCAGCTATCTTCCGTATGAGCGGGAGGTAAAACTTAAAGCGGGTCAGGTGCTAAAGCTTGATATACCTATGAAAGTGGATGTTAAGGAATTGATGGCCGTGGAGATTCGTGATGACAAAATTGAACGTCCTGCTTATTCCAAAGTAGTTCTGAAAACCGCACAGATTGAAGATAATCCCGTGCGTGACATCGGTGATTTTTTGCGTGATGTGCCCAATGTCGGGGCTGTACGAAAGGGCGGAGCAAATCTTGATCCGGTGATTCGTGGGTTCAAATTTAATCAGTTGAATGTTCAGGTGGACAATGGTTTACGCATGGAAGGCGGATGTCCCAATCGTATGGACCCGACCACCTCGCATGTGGAGGCCGGAGATATCGAAGCCATCGAAATAGTGAAAGGGCCTTTTGCCTTACGCTACGGACCAATGATGGGTGGGGTGGTAAATATGCTGACCATCGACCCGCGTCCCTTTGATAAATTTCAAGTGCACGTTAAGGCGAATATCGGTTACGAAAGCAATTGGAACGGAAACCGTCAGCATTTTACGATTTTAGGTGGCGGAAAGAAAGTGTTCTTTAGCATGACCGGAAATAATTCCGTTTACGGAGATTATACTGATGGTGATGGTAATGTAATTTCTTCTTCATTCCGTAAATTCGGTTATACCGGTAAATTAGGATTCTCACCGGCCAAAGGCCATACCATTATCGCGATGTATTCCGAATTTTACGCACGCGATGTGATGTTCCCCGCCTTACCTATGGATGAGCGCGATGATAATACCAAACTGTATTCTCTGGATTATAAGGGACGCAATATTTCAAAAACGATTGAAACCATTGACTTTAAGGCCTACCTGAGTAAGGTGGACCATACGATGGATAACCTGATGCGCGGATTCAGTGATACGGCGGCTGTTGTTTCCAATATTCTCGCCGACCGCATGGGCTATCGTTTGGAGTTTGGTTTGGATATGGGAAGCAGCGCGCACCTTTTTGTGGGAACGGATATGTACCGCATTACCAAAGACGGAAACCGTGATAAGGTGATGATTGGGCAGCCGCGTCCGAAGATGGGCAAAGTGCCTTTGAAACATGAGGATTTATGGAATAATGCCCAAATTGATAATTACGGTTTGTTTGCCGAGTACCGTTGGAATAAGAAATTATGGGAAATTGTGGGCTCTGTTCGTTTGGATTACAACTATGCTTCTTCAGATTCTATTTCACTAATGACAATGTCTATGCCGCCTCAGGATTTAATGGGTATTAAGGCCGATTCTACCGAGTCGTCTTTTGTGAACTTCAGCGCCAGTGCCGGAGTAACACGTAAACTCAATGAAAATCTTTCCGTGGGCCTTTCGTTTGGTCGCGGCACACGCAGCCCGAGCATGATCGAACGTTTTATTATTTCCTTGCCGGTGGGTGCGGATAATTTCGAATACATCGGAAATCCGGATTTGGAACCGGAAACAAATAATGAGTTTGATTTGGTGGTAAAATACCATCAGGATAAGATAGGTTCATTCGAGCTGAATGGTTTTTATTCCATCTTGCAAGACTATATCGGCGGCGTTTACTTGCCTCCGGCCGAACAAAAGCCATTAATGAATAAGGTGTTGGGCGTTAAGCGTTTTGAAAATTTGGGTGGAGCAAAAATGTACGGTTTCGAATTTTCGTACGGAACTCCGCTGCGCTATAAATTGCGCGCCCGTTTGACGGCTTCCTACACTTTGGGAACCATTGATGAGGTGGAAGTTTTGGAGGTGGATCCGCTCACGCATAAAGTTACGGGTTCGCATATCAAGAAGAACGATTATCTGGGTGAGATTCCCCCGCTGGAAGCAAATCTTCATATTTCGTACCGCTTCCTGAAAAACCGTATTATCCCTGAGGTTTCACTACGTTATGTAGCAGATCAGAATAATGTGTCCGAAGCTATGATGGAACTGACCTCGCCTTCATTCTTGTTGATGGGACTGCGTTTGTCGTATAAGCATAACAGTAATTTGACTGTTGTCGGAGGAATCAATAATTTGTTTGATACGGCATATTACGAGCACCTCAACCGTCGTGTGTTGGGAACGGATATGCGAATTTATGAGCCCGGCCGCAGTTGTTATATTAATTTTATTTTTAATATCTAAAATTCTAAAATTATGAAAAAGATTTTATTTTTTATACTGTCCGTTTTTATTCTGGCATCTTGTCAAAAAGACCGTGATCCGGTGCCGGTTGATTATATGATTACCGGTTTTGGCGATCCGTACACTGTTTCCTATCTGGATGTTGACGGGAAGACGATTACGGAGAAAGTAACGCCAAAAGGAATTAGTTATCGCTGGGTAAAGAGTTTTGAGGCTGATCCCGGTACACCGCTGTACCTTTATGTGAAGTCTAAAGAGGATATCAGCAATAGTATGAGTTTTAGTTTTGGAATTATCGTGGATGGAAAATATATGAAGCAAGCCGTAAATTATGATCGCAGCATTGTAATTATGGGCGATACGCTATGGGAAATTAAACGTTCGGGGGTTATTCCGTTTTAGTGGTGATGCCATTGCTTAGAGATGGAAATTGGCCGGGCCGCAAATAGTTTAGTTATTTATTTTATTGCACAAGCAGCTCTTTACGGGGAGCTGCTTTTTTTTACGCAATAATCAGATCCATCCGGTGACTGTTCAGGTAGGAGCGGATAATGCTTTGCGTATCGCGATTATTTTCCATCGGGTTGATGCATTCTTCGAGTTGCTGTCGGTCTCCGATGGCGCTTTCTTCAATAAAGCCAAATCCGCGATACAGCCCGTTTTGTACCCGTACTACCGTGCGTGTTCCGGGCTCCGGGCCTTGGTCCAGAATAAAGAAATTGCTATGCTGAAATTGCAGGCGGTCCAATGCCATCATCACCCTTTTATTATAGGCCTCCGGCGATTCTTTTCCGATACAGGCGCCTTTGCATTTATGTATCTGATAGTCGAAACAAGCGCCTTCCGTTTTGTACAGGCCGCACAACTTCTGACAAAGTTCGTATTCTTCCACCAGTTTAAACATAAATTCTTTGGCCGTTTCGCGCGATGTAAAAGATGTTAGCGGTTTGTCCAGGGCTTCGATGCCGTGCGTATAGAGTTCGAAATATCCTGCTTCGTTTATGCGGGAGAATAAGCCTTGTGTGAAAACATTGCGCCGCAGGGCACGGTTGTAAATGGGTTTATACTTTTTTATTTCGTTCGACTCCAGAAGTAACGCGGCCAGCTCGCTTCCCGTTACCTTGAACTGAACATCAGCGATATGGTTAATCATTTCCAAAGCTTTGCGCGTGCTGTGGTTGCTCAGATGTTGCAATATGCGCTTATGAATATTGATGCTTTTCCCCACGTAAATAATTTCTCCCGCGCTGTTCAAAAAATAATATACGCCTGTTTTATGTGGCAGCTTGTCGATAATTTCTTTATCCAAAGCGGGTGGAATGCGGTAGCGGCTTCTGCCGGCCAGCTCGGGTTCTTTGTCCAGCAATAAATCAAAAAGACGGGCCGTGGCTTTGGCGTCGCCCAGAGCACGGTGTTGCATATCGTGGGCCAGCCCCAGCGATTTGGTCAGCTTGCCCAGACTGTAAGAGGGAAGCCCCCGGAGTAGGCGCCGCGAATTTTTTACCGTGCATAAAGTCTGCCGCTCAAAATCGTATTCAAACTCCCGGAATTCAGCCCGCAAAAAATTATAATCAAAGCTTACATTATGGCCCACCAGAATCCTTCCTTCGGTGAGCTCGATAATCTTTTTGGCCAGCTCGTAAAATTTGGGGGCTTGTTCCACCATACGGTTGTTGATGCCCGTAATCTGGGTAATGCGCCAGGGAATCTTTTTTTCGGGATTTACCAACGAATGAAACTCCGAGGTAATCTTTTTGCCGTCGTGTTGCAAAATGGCAATCTCGGTAATCTTTTCGTTTTTGGCGCTCAGGCCTGTGGTTTCTACATCGACAATGGCAAACATACAGTGTTAAATATCAGGGCTAAATTAATGCTTTATTTGGGTTGTGGCCACGCATAAAAAACCGCGAATACAATTAATTGCATTCGCGGTTTTTAATATATGTGTTGTTTTACTTTTTCAAATACTCATCCAGGAAACGCTTAAACTCACGCTGCCATACAATCGAGTTTTGCGGATGGCTCACAAAGTGCGATTCTTCGGGGAAGAATAAGAAGCGGCTCGGAATTCCGCGCAATTGGGCGGCGTTGAAGGCTTCCATACTTTGGGTATAAGGAATACGGAAGTCTTTTTCTCCGGTAATCACCAAAATCGGAGTGTCCCAGTTGCCCACAAATTTATGGGGTGAGAAATCGTAGGATTTCGGCCTGGGCTTTTCCCAATAGGGGCCGCCCATATCGTGGTTTACGAAAAACATTTCCTCCGTGGAGGCATACATCGATTCGAAGTTGTAAATCCCGCAATGGGCGATAAAGGCCTTAAAACGTCCTTCGTGATGTCCGGCCAGGTAATAGACGGAATATCCGCCATAACTGGCGCCTACAGCTCCCAGATTATCCTCATCCACATAGGGCTCTTTTGCCAAAGCGTCAATTGCCGACAAATAATCCTTAATATTTTGTCCGCCGTAATCACCGCTGATTTGGTCGTTCCACTCTTGCCCGAAGGTGGGTAATCCGCGGCGGTTGGGTGCTACCACGATATAACCGTTGGAGGCCATCACCTGGAAGTTCCAACGGTAGCTGAAAAACTGACTTACGGCACTTTGCGGTCCGCCCTGGCAATAGAGCAGGGTGGGGTATTTCTTGGTCGAATCGAAATCCGGCGGATAAATTACCCAGGTCAGCATTTGTTTGCCGTCGGTGGTTTCAATCCAGCGTTTCTCGAAATTAGCAGGATGCAAATGGTCGAGTATGGCTTTGTTTACAAACGAGATTTGCGTTTGCTCACCATCTTCGCTTACGCTGTAAATATCCGTCGGTACTATCATATTGTTGCGGCAGGCAATCAGTTTATCGCCGGCCAATTGATATTCGGTATAGTTATGGTCGCCACGGGTGATTTGAGTAATCTTACGACTGGCTACATCCATTTTGTAAAGCTGATAGGTAGCATGAATTCCGCTGATGAAATAAAGTGTTTTGCCATCGGTGCTCCATTGGTAGTTGTTGGAGCTTTGGTCGAATCCTTCGGTCAGTTCAACAATTTCGCCTGTGGCAAAATCCTTCATCATAATACGTGACTTATCGGCCTCAAAGCCGGGTGTGGCCATGCTGCGCCAAACAATTTTGCTGCCGTCGGGCGAAAATACGGGGTCGAAATCATAGCCGTCGAATCCTTCGGCGGTCATATTGGTAGTTTCCTTGCTGTCCCAATCGTAGATATAAATCTCGGAATTGGTGCTCAGGGCAAAGTCTTTACCGTAAAGTTTCTTGCAAGCATAAGCTATTTTGCTGCCGTCAGGGCTCCAGTTGATTTGCTCCATTCCGCCCCACGGGCCGATGGGTGTATCCCATTTTTCGCCGGGCATAATGTCGGTAATGGTGCCGATTTTGCCGTCTTTCACCTCGGCGATAAAAATATGGCTGAAATTTTCGTCTGTCCAGTGGTCCCAATGGCGATACATCAGGTCGTCAATAATTTTTACATTGGCCTTATCCATATCCGGATAGCGGTCGTGGGTGGTTTGCAACACCTTTACCTCTTTGGTGAAGAGGATGCGTTTTCCGTCGGGGCTCCATTTGAACCCGCCGATGCCGCCCTCGATATGGGTAATTTGTTTCATGTCGCTGCCGTCGGGATTCACCTCGTACATTTGCACGCTGCCGTTTTTGCCCGAAAGGAAATTGATTTTACTTCCGTCGGGAGTCCAAACTGCGTTAAACTCACTGCCCGGGCATTTGGTTACCTGAACAGGATCGCCGCCTTCGGTGCTCATCACATAGAGGTCGCGATTTCCTTTATTGTCCTTTACGCTATAGCGCGAAAGGCCGTACAATACCCATTTGCCGTCGGGTGAAACCTCAATGCCGCTTAAACGGCCCAGTTTCCATAAAACCTCGGGTGTCATAATATTGGGAAGTTCCGAAACATCGATATCTTCCGTGCTTGCGGCCGGAGCTTTTGCTGCCGCCTCATCCGATACCGGATGCTTTACCTGAATGTCGTCGCATGCCGTAAATACGAATAACAGCGTTGCGAACAGTAATGTTAGTTTTCTCATCTTTAAATTGTTCTATTGTTTGTTGTTCTTTGTTCTTTGTTCTTTGCC
>CAYUAN010000122.1:0-8145 GCA_964442545.1 uncultured Prolixibacteraceae bacterium
TGAACATCCTGTAAATTAACATTCACGCCTGTACTTTGTACAATCCAATTTGCACCTCCATCTACTGTTTTCAAAACCAGCCCGCTATCACCAACCACATAACCGGTGTTGCTGTCATAGAAAAATACTCCGTTCAGGTTCGTGGTTACACCACTGCTTTGCGCTGTCCACGACGAGCCCGCGTTTGTTGTTTTATAAATCCAACCGGCATTCCCCACGGCATAACCAACAGAACCGGAAGTAAAATACGCATCGTTAATAGCAGCCGAAGTCGTAAAAACAGGCAAACTCCAGCTTGTTCCCCCATTAGTTGTATAGGCAATCCATCCATTTAGAAAATTATAGCTGCCATAAACAACACCTGTACTGGAATTACTGAAAAACGCCCCGTTTGCCACCGTATTTGCTCCCGCAGAAGGCAGCGTAACAGATGACCATGAGCCGCTTGAATTAATCGTTTTCACCAAAGAGGTTCCTCCGGCGGCAAAACCGGTTGTTGAACTAGGAAACTGAACCGTTTTTAACCAATCCGTTGTACCCGAGTTTTGTGCTATCCATGTTGACCCACCATTGGTTGTTTTATAGATTTTTCCGTTTGATCCGGCCACATAACCATCGGTTGTACTTACAAACCAAACCGACTCCAAACTTGACGAACTGATAACAGTGGCAGCCCAGCTTGTTCCTCCGTTAGTTGTTTTATAGATTACCCCGGAGGTATTATTGCCTCCTACAGCATAGCCCACCGTAGCACTTACAAAATAAACATCCTTAAAGTTTCCTGTATACGTGGTACTTAATTGAGTCCAACCACCTGATTGAGCCAAAACAGCATTGCCCGTCAGTAAAAACAAGAAAACAATAGAAAATAAAGTAAACTTTCTCATAACGTCTGTGATTTTATTAATTAGCGTATAAAATTAGTGAAAAAAGCAGCTTTAGGTCAAGGCTTTTAGCATTAATTCAACCGGAATGGTTAAAAACAGGTATAATTCCTGTTTTTATACTATAATAAAAGACTGTTAATTAACCCTTTTCGCACAATCCCCTTTTTGATATATTTTTTTACACAATCTAAAGTAAAATAAATCTTAATTCATCGAGGTATAAAAAATTTGTACTTTTACGCGAAATACTGCAAATCATTATTTGTTTGAACAAAATCGAGCACCATTGTCTAAAAGCATTAAAATATTATTATTTATTCTGCTCCTGTCCACACAGGCATTTGCGCAATATGAACGTGGGCTTATTCCCATAAAAAATTACAGCACCAAAGACTATAACGGGCTGGAACAAATTTTTGACATTACGGTTGATTCCCGAGGCGTTGTTTATGCCGCAAACGGGATGGGCTTATTGGAGCTTTCCGGAAATACCTGGAAGATTTACAAGGTAAATAACGAAAGTAATGTACGGGCCATTGTCATTGATCCTCAAGGCAGGATCTTTGTCGGTGCGCAAGGGGAAATCGGCTATTTTAGTATCGATTCCACAAAAAAAGGAATCCTCACCTATCATGTTCTTTATGATGAAAATGATATGGATTTCGGCAATATTAAATACATGATTTACCATGAAGGTAAAGTGTATTTTGAATCTAAAAACAAGATCTTCGTTTGGGACTATGACACAATCCGGACAGTCCCGATTTCCGGACAAAGCGAAACGGTCGAACTTTTAGGCTTAATTCACCTGTCCGGCAAATTATTAACCCCCGTAAAACATAAAGGCTATTATACAGTTGGCGACTCACTGAATTTGTATTACCGAAAAAAATCAGAAGCAGACCGCATGGCTTCATTCGCTATTCCTTTCGATAAGCAAAGCAGTCTTCTTCTCCACACCGGTTTAGGATTGCGTAAAGCCCGTGAGATTAACGGGCATCCGGATTTCAGGCCGTTTCACACCGGAATTGATTCGCTGATGATAAAGTTGAAAATCTCCAGCATGATTAATCTGGATGATCATTGGTTTGCCATTGGAACAAATCGCGGAATCTATATCCTTGACCGAAAAGGGAAGCTGATTCGCATATTAAACAAAAGTACCGGATTAATATCCAACTACATAACCAGCATAAGCATGGCTCCTGACGGACGCTTATGGGTGGGTACCGAAGAGGGCATCTCCGTCGTATCCATTCATTCGCCTGTCGAATATTTTACCGAAGAAAAATGTAATTATGAAGGGCGCATTCTAAATATTACCCGTTTCGACAAAAAACTGTTTATCATTACAAATTCGGGCTTATACTTTATGGACCAAAATACCGCTCCGTTTCCTGAAATGATTAGTACGGAATCACAAGCGGAACAGCTTAGCTTGTCCAAATTTTCCCCTTATATAAAAGAGTACAGCAAGGATATGAAAAGCCTGCAAGATACCCTCAAAAGACAGTTGGTTAATCCATGCTGGGACTTATCGCCATTCCATTTCAAGGAGAAAGATATGCTATTGGTGGCAACACAGGAATACATCGTAGGACTGAACAAAAACGGAAATCTGGAGAAACTACTGCAATGTTATCCCTACGAAAGTTACCAGTCGCAATTTGACCCGCGACGTGTATATATCGGTTTGGACGGTGGATTGCAATCGGTATATCTGTCGCCTTCGGGCAAATGGATTGATGAAGGCCGTATTCCGGATGTTAATGAAGTGGTTATTAATATTACCGAGGATAGTCAGGGAAATTTATGGTATTCAACCGTCCAGAAAGGCGTTTTTGAGATTGAAAAACCGGTCTTCGAAAACCACAAAATCATTAATCCGAAGATTCACCACTATTCCGAAGGATTGATTGACGGAGTTGTAGTAAAAATCAGCAAGATTGACGGAAAGCTCGTTTTTCTAAGCAACGACGGTGTTTATTCTTTCAACAAACAAGACAGTACATTTACGTTGTTTCAGGCTTTTGGAAAAGAGATTAACCATCCAAAAAGTACGATTTTCGGACTGGCGCAGGATAAGTTCCGGAATTTATGGACCATTGTTATCGACGACAGCACCAACACCACCCTGACCAGTGTTTTTTACTCGAAACTAAATGCCGAGAAAACATATTATTCGCAGAAAGTCTTTGCCATTGAGAATGAATTGGTAAATGATTTCTTCCCCGACGACAAAAATATTACCTGGTTTGGCGGAACTTACGGGCTAAGCAAAGCCGATGCTACCCGCTTTGGCAATCAACTGCCGGAATACAACACCTTTATTACTACTGTACTTGCCAATCAAGATACTGCTTTTGGCGGTTATTATTTTACCGAAAAAGGCGTTAGTCTGGATCAGCCGGAATCTTTTGTCAAAACATTTGACTATAAGTTCAACTCCTTCACCTTTTATTTTAGCGCCGCAAGCCCGAATGATTTGAAAAAGCTGAAATACAGTTGGTATATGGAGGGCTATGAAAATGAAAAAAGCTGGATGCCCTGGTCGGACAAAACCTATAAGGAATATACCAACCTGTATGAAGGCGACTACACATTCCACGTACGGGCCATGGATGTTTACGGTAATGTAAGTCATGAAGCCACCTACAGTTTTTCCATTAACCCGCCCTGGTATCGTACCATTTGGGCTTTTATCGGTTACATCTTATTCTTCGTAACATTTGTTTGGGCTGCTATTCGTGTTTCAACACGCAGTCTGAAGCGAATCATAAAAGAAGCTACCGCCGAAATCCAACAACAAAAAGATGAGTTGGAAGAAAAAAACCGTAACATTATTGACAGTATCCGCTACGCCCAACGCATACAGGAAGCCGTTATTCCATCGGAAGGACAGTTTAAGCAAGTATTCAAGGACAGTTTTATACTATGGCGGCCACGAGATATCGTAAGCGGCGATTTTTATTGGATGATGCGGCGCGACAAACAAGTGTATGTTACGGCTGCCGACTGTACCGGACATGGGGTTCCCGGAGCATTTATGAGTATTATGGGGATTTCATTCCTGAACCAGATTACCGGTTTAACGGAAACACAAAATGCCGCTGACGCGCTGAATATGTTACGCCACAACGTAATCACATCGCTAAATAAAGAAGGAAGCGTAACGGCCACCAAGGACGGAATGGACATCGCCTTATGCATTATCGATTATGAAAAACTACGCATGGATTATGCCGGCGCCTATAATCCGGCCTATATTATCCGGGAGGGAGAACTGATTGAAATTAAAGCGGACCGTATGCCTATCGGCGTACACGAACGTGATAATGTTCCCTTTACCAACAAAACATTCGACCTTAAAGAAGGTGATCTGATTTATTTATTCTCCGACGGTTATATCGACCAGTTTGGCGGGCCCAAAGGCAAGAAATTTATGTCTAAGCGCTTTAAACGACTGCTATTGGAAATCCACACTTTGCCTATGGAGCAACAAAAAGAAAAGCTGTGGCAAACAATACTCGAATGGCGCGGTGAGATTGAACAAGTGGATGATATCATTATTCTCGGAATTCGAATATAATAATGGGCGGCACTTTCAACTACCATTCGGCACAGCAAAAACTTTCGAAGCAGACGGATTCCATTTTCGGAAATTTCGACCAAAGCCAATTAAGCAAACATCAATCGCCGCAAAAAAGGGAAAGTATTTTCACCGAACATCGTACGGTCAACCATCAAACCTATATCCAAAAGCAGCGCAATTCATTCGAGCCCGTTTTCTATATTCTCAGTGGTGAGCTCATATTAATAATCATATTGTTGGCATTTAACCGGAAATTGCTTTTGGAAACCCTCGGGGCTTTTTTCTCCGCCAAATCTTATCAACAGCGCGAGCGCAAAAAAGTAATCGCAGACCTCCGCCTGCTCCCGCTATTTATTTTATTTATCCTGAATATCTCCATTTTTACGGAAGTTCACTTCATCTCCTTGTCACAAAGCGGTGCCACATTTAATATTTTGTATGGCATTGGGGAATTAGCGATGGCCTTTACGTTTTTTTACCTGGCGAAAATGATTCTCGTGTATCTGAGCGGCTGGATTTTCCATGTGCCGGATATGGGGCAAGTATATAATGACTACATCTTCCTTTCCATTATCAATTTCGGCCTTTTTTTGAGCTTTTTTCTTTGGTTCGATATTTATGCGACCAACGCTCAAATAGGGCACTTCGCCCTTATTATCTTTGGGCTGTTTTCCTTGTTTCGCGTCCTACGCACTTATAGTCTGATTATTCCAAAATCGGACTTCTCCGTGTTACATTTTTTTTTGTATCTTTGCACCGTCGAAATTTTACCGTTGATTGTTCTTGGAAAATTAGTAGAACAGGGGATATAGTGAGGAAAGAACTCTCTGCGGAAATCCTTACTAAATCAAATATTCCGGTACATATCAGCGATTAATTATTAAACAAAAACGAAACTGTTTTGAAAATTAAAAATATTCTTGTTTCGCAACCGGCTCCTGCTGATTTGGCCAAATCTCCGTACACAAAGTTGGCTGAAAAGTACAAACTGGAAGTGGAATATCACAAATTCATCAAGATTGAAGGTATTCCCACAAAAGAATTTCGTCGTAACCGCATTAACCTTTTAGATTATAGCGCGGTGATTTTTACCAGCCGTCAGGCCGTTGATCATTACTTCCGTATTGCAAAAGATATGCGGGTAAATATTCCCGACGATATGAAGTATTTCTGCATCTCGGAATCTACTGCATTTTATTTGCAAAAATATGTGCAGTTCCGTAAGCGGAAAATTTTTCACGGTAAACTGAATTTTAACGATTTGATGGAAATCATCAAAAAGCACCGGGACGAGAAATACCTGCTGCCCTGCTCCGAAATTCACAAGCCGGACATTCCGGAAACACTGGAGAAAAACAAGATAAATTTTACCAAAGCGGTAATTTATCGTACACTGGCCAGCGATTTATCCAAGTTGGATATTGAAAAATACGATATGCTTGTATTTTTCAGCCCATCGGGCGTAAAGTCACTGTTCAAGAATTTTCCGGATTACAAGCAGGGAGACACCCAAATTGCCACATTTGGCGCCACCACCGCCAAAGCTGCCCAGGATATGGGACTAACAATTAATGTTCAGGCACCGACCAAAAAGTCACCCTCAATGACAATGGCCATTGAAGAATTTATCAAAGCGCAGAAAAAGAAGCGATAAGCTGCCAAAAATAAATCAGAAAGGCGTTTCGGTTGAAGCGCCTTTTTTTATGCTAATTTTGTACACCAATGAATCAGGGGCTAAATAGATATGAACGGCTCAAAAGCCGCAAACAAACCGATATTCTTTTTAAATCAAGAAGTCAGGTTTTTGTGCATCCCGTTAAGTATGTTTGGTGTGCCGGAAGAGCAGCGCAAAAAGCACCAGTGGAAGTGCTGTTCAATGTTTCTAAACGGAATTTTAAGCGCGCTGTTGACCGAAACCGGATTAAGCGCCTAATGCGGGAAGTTTACCGGAAAAACAAAACTATTTTATACGATTGTTTGCAGGAGCAGGATTATAAAATAAGTTTGGGGTTGCTCTACGTTGCCAAAGATTTGCCCGATTATCACAAGCTCGAAAAGGCTTTGCTAAAAGCTTTGCATAAAATATGTGACACCCTTAAATCGAATTAAGTATCGCTCGCACCGATTCACGATCCCGTTCCAATTGCACTTTCAGAGCGTGCAAATCGGCAAAGGCCTTTTCATCACGCACCTTTTTGATTAATTCCACATCCAAATGCTCTCCGTAAATTATCTGATCGAAATCGAAAATATGTACTTCGACAGAACGTCCGGAACCTAAAACCGTGGGTTTAAACCCCACATTAAGCATCGCCTGATAACTTTGCCCCTTAAAGCGGACATTTACGGCATACACACCATCCTGCGGCAAGAGCTTGAGCTTATATTCCAACATCAGGTTGGCCGTGGGAAATCCAATGGTACGCCCCAATTTATTCCCGTGCACCACGGTTCCGCACAAACTGTACGGATAACCCAAAAACTCATTGGCCAGCGGGATATTTCCCTCCATAATTGCCTGACGGATTTTCGTTGAGCTCACAGCCATATCATGCACATCCTGCTCGGGAATACGTTCCACAAAAATGCCGTATTCGCGCAACAGCTCCGCTACATCTTCATCCCCGTCGTCCATACGGCCAAAATGGTGATCATAGCCCACAATCATCGCCTGTACACCTAAGCCGTCAATCAAATAGTTTTGGATAAAATCGCGGGCGGTGATGGTGGAAAATTCGTAAGTAAAAGGCATAATCAGCAATTGGTCCACGCTGGCTTTTTCCAGTAAACGGATTTTCTCCTGCGGATTATTGATAAAACGAAGGTTGTTGACATCCTTGTTCAGCACAATACGCGGATGCGGATCAAATGTAATAATCAGCGATTCGGTATTACGCTCCCCGGCCAATCGCTTGAGCTGTGCAATAACGGCACGATGCCCCACATGTACTCCATCGAAAGTACCTATGGTAGCCACCGGGCGGGCAGCCTTATCCATTTCTTCTATTGCACGATAAATCTTCACAAGCATTGTTTATAAGGAGTCCAAAAGTAGAAAAAAATGTTGCAAGCCAAAGGACAAAAATAGCATCGCCCCGACTCAAACGAGCCGGGGCGATAACAAATCGTATTGATAATCCGTACGGTTTAATGATTAATAATCATTTTCCTGGTCAATTGATAATCGTCGAAATACATGGTGTAATAATAAACTCCGGCAGACAGCTTTTTAGCATCAATATCAATTTGATGACGGCCGGGTACCGCATCTTCCTCGATATTCAATACTGTTTTACCAAACATGTCCACAACCCGGAAACGTACCATACCAGCTTTCGGGATTTCGTAACTGATTATTGTTTTTCCTTCGGCCGGGTTCGGAACATTCTGCCACAGTTTCATACCATTCTCCGTAATCTCGTCAAATCCGGTGGACAATACGGTTTTACAAACCATATCATTAGACGGATCCGCGTCGTTCGTCAGCTCGGTAAGCGCACAAATCTGATACAATCCGATTGGCGCATTAAAAGTATTCGTGAAGGTATAATCTGTGGAATCTCCATAGTTCAAAGTTCCTGTCCAGGTTTCCGTCACCTTATTCGACGGGCTGTTAATATAATACGAAACTTTACAGGAAGTCATTGGTGTGGTTCCCATATTCTT
>CAYUAN010000123.1:0-7896 GCA_964442545.1 uncultured Prolixibacteraceae bacterium
AGCGATGGGGCGAGGGTGCGAATGGGCGAATGGGCGAATGGGTGAAAGAGCGAGAACTGACTGCATTCTATGGCAGCAAACGACTATTGCTTAGTTTTTTGCTAAAACTAAGCTTAGGTCCTTAAAGTTAGAAAGAATCAGATTCTACTTCAGCAGATTTTTTCCGGTCATCTCCTCCGGCACATCAATGCCCATCATATAAAGCATGGTGGGGGCAATATCGGCCAGTCGTCCGTCCTGCATTTTATGAAAACGCGGGTCCACGATAAACACGGGAACCTTATTGAGCGAATGGGCCGTGTTGGGTGAGCCGTCTTCATTTATGGCATGGTCGGAATTACCATGGTCGGCGGTCAGCAAAATGGAATAATCATGCGCTTTGGCCGTTTCCATCACCTTACCCACGCACTCGTCAACAGTTTCCACCGCCTTGATAATCGCTTCGTAAATACCGGTATGGCCTACCATATCGCTATTGGCGAAATTCAATACCACCAAATCGTATTGCTCACTTTCCAATGCCGCGAGCACCTTATCGGTTACTTCATAGGCCGACATTTCGGGTTGCAAATCATAGGTGGCCACCTTGGGCGAGTTCACCATTATGCGGTCTTCGTTCGGGAAGGGTTCGTCGCGCCCGCCGGAAAAGAAAAAGGTAACATGGGGATATTTTTCCGTTTCGGCTATACGCAATTGTTTGAGCCCCAGTTTGGATACAATTTCACCCATGGTGTTTTTCAGGTCTTCCTTATCAAAAATAACGTGGATATTTTTGAAGCCCTCATCATAACGCGTCATGGTGAAATATTCCAGTGGAATGGTGTGCATATCGTATTCGGGCATATCCTGCTGGGTAAGCACCGTGGTTATTTCGCGCAAACGGTCGGTACGGAAATTAAAGCAAATCACCACATCCCCGCTTTGAATGGTGGCCAAAGGTTTTCCGTTTTGTTTATCCACAATTACCGATGGTTCCACAAACTCGTCCGTAATCTCCCGGTTATAGGATGTTTGCATAGCAGTTACGGGATTGCTAAAGCGGTGTCCTGTTCCCTGCACCATCAGGTCGTAGCCTTTTTTGATACGCTCCCAGCGCTTATCACGATCCATGGTATAATAGCGTCCGCAAATACTGGCAATGCGCACATTGGTATTTTGCAAATAATCGTCCAACTGCTTGATAAATCCGATTCCGCTTTTGGGATCCGTATCGCGTCCGTCGGTCAGCGCATGCACATAGGCCTTTTCCACGCCCTTTTGCGTAGCCATGTCGCAGAGTTTAAACAAATGCTCCATGGAGGAATGTACACCGCCATCGGAAACCAATCCGAGAAAATGCACCTGCTTATCATTTGCCTTGGCGTAATCGAAAGCGGTATTTAGTTCCGGATTTTGAAGGATGCTGTTATCGGCACAGGCCTTATTGATTTTCACCAGGTCCTGATATACCACACGGCCGGCCCCGATATTCATATGGCCCACTTCAGAATTTCCCATTTGTCCGGCCGGCAGCCCGACATCCTCGCCACTGGCGGCAAGATGTGCTTTGGCAACGGATTCGTCTTTATAAAGGCCTTTAATATAAGGTATGTTGGCATTATAAATGGCATCGGCACGATCGTGTTTTCCTTCGCCCCAGCCATCCATAATGATTAAAATCGCTTTCTTAGTCATAGTCGTAAATTTAGGCTGCAAAGGTAAGGATAATGTTGTTTACGAAAAGGAGGCTGCTGTTTTATATCAGCGTTTCTCTCCTTTGAACAGCAAATCCAAAATCAGTATCATAAAGGTGGTCAGCAAGGTGGAAAGCACTACGCGAATAAAGGTTGTGCCCAATTCGGAGAAACGGAAAACTTCGAGATAGAAATAAACCAGATGGTGAATGAAAACCAAAAGCAATGTCCAGGAGATAAACCAGCCGATCCCCAGATTATTGATGCCGGGCAGCACACCGGATTCGTATTCGCGCCGCGAACTGATAATGCGACTGGCGGCAGGGCGGACAAAGGCCATAAAGGTGGATGCCGCCGCATGCATGCCGATGGTGCCCGAAAACAAATCGACACTCAATCCTATGGCGAACGAACTTACCAACAACAACCATTTCGGGGTTTCGAAAGGGAGCAGCAGGATAAACATCACATACACATACGGATTGAGGTAGCCGCCCAGGTTGATTTTATTGAAAATCAGTACCTGAATCAGCACCAGCACCACAAAGCGCAATATGTTTCCTAAAACCAACCTATTCATCTTCGGTTTGTTGTTTAAGTTGAACCATCTCGTCTTTCAGCACGTTTTCAACGATATATACATTACGTACTTTGTTGTAATTGGTCGAGAATTTTATATGAATCGTATAAAAGTTCGCTCCGGGTTTCAAGTCAAAATCAGTGATATAACCCACCAAAATTCCCTCCGGAAAAATGGACGAGTTGCCACTGGTCAATACGGTGTCGCCATGATGAATCTTTACATGCGACGGAATATTTTCCACATTCCCGATGGTATAATCGCCGCCTTTCCATACCAGCGTTCCGGTATATCCGTTGTTTTTAATCTTTACATCAAGGGCCGATTTGGAATGCAGCACCGAGATAACCGAACAGAAATTATCCGACACATCCTTCACGATTCCCACAATCCCGTTGGGTGCGATTACTCCCATCATCGGGCGGATACTGTCCTGCAGTCCCCGGTTCAATATCAGATAGTTATTGCGCTTTTGAAAACTATTGCTGATAATCTCGGCATTACGGTACTGATAGATTTGCTGATGCAAGGAATCCTTCACCACCGTTTTGGTCGTATCGTGTTTCAAAAACGACTGGGGCAAAAGACTGCGCAAACGGGCATTTTCCCTGCTTAGCGTTTCATTGGCCTCCACCAGCCCGATGTACCTGGTAAAATTATGCGAAACCGACAAGATGCCCGCCGTAAAACCGTTACTGGCATTGATAAAAGCCGAACGCTGATACGAATTGTTTGCGACGATTAAGAATGCGGCAATCCCTTCCAAAAGCAGAAACAAAAAGAAAAAGGAGTGTTTCCAGACGAAAAGGATCAGGTTTTTCATTCTTTGGCGCGCATCAGAATTATTTAATCAGGAATGGGAACTTGCTGAAATTTTTCAGTGCAATACCGGTACCGCGGGCCACCGCGCGCAAAGGATCGTCCGCCACGTGCACGGGCAATTTGGTACGCAGGTGGATCCGTTTGTCCAGGCCGCGCAAGAGCGAGCCGCCTCCGGCCAGGTATATTCCCGTACGGAAAATATCGGCAGACAATTCCGGAGGTGTATTTTCCAAAGCTGTCAGCACGGCGGTTTCCACCTTCGAAATAGACTTGTCCAAAGCACCGGCAATCTCCACATAATTCACCATAATCTCTTTCGGGATACCGGTCAGCATATCGCGACCGTGCACCGCGTAATCTTCCGGCGGATTTTCAATATCCGGAGTGGCGCAACCCACGGCAATCTTGATTTTCTCAGCCGTGCGCTCCCCGATATTGATATTATGCTGCTTGCGCATATATTCCATAATATCGGTCGTAAAATCATCCCCGGCAATGCGGATGGACTTATTATTCACAATCCCGCCCAGCGCGATTACCGCGATTTCGCTGGTACCGCCTCCGATGTCCACAATCATATTTCCGGTAGGTTCCAGCACATCAATACCGATACCAATGGCCGCTGCCATCGGCTCGTGAATCAGGCGTACATCCTTGGCTCCGGCCTGCTCAGCCGAATCGCGCACGGCACGCTCCTCCACCTCGGTAATCCCGGAAGGGATACATACCACCATTTTCAATGAGGGCGGGAACAGACTCTTTTTGGGACTAATCATTTTTATCATCTCACGAATCATATACTCTGCCGCCTGAAAATCGGCAATCACCCCGTCGCGCAACGGACGTATCGTGCGGATGTTTTTATGCGTTTTTCCGTGCATCATCAGCGCATTTCGTCCCACAGCGATAATCTTGTCCGTTTTGTTGTCGATGGCCACAATGGAGGGTTCGTCCACAACCACCTTATCATTGTGAATGATAATGGTGTTGGCGGTTCCCAAATCGATGGCTATCTCTTTCGAAAAAAATGAAAATAATCCCATATTAAGTATCTTGTTTGTTGTTTATTCTATTAATGTTTGAAATGACGCACGCCTGTAAAGCACATGGCCATTCCGTTTTCGTTGCAATAATCGATGGAATCCTGGTCGCGTTTCGATCCCCCCGGTTGAACGATGGCATTGATGCCAAAATTGTGTGCCAGCTTCACATTATCGGCAAAAGGAAAAAAGGCGTCGGATGCCAAAACCGCTCCGGCGATTTGCTTGCGAAAGTTTCCGGCTTTCTCAATCGCCTGCTTGAAAGCATCCACCCGCGAGGTTTCACCCACACCGCTGGAAATTAACTGACGATCCTTCACTAAGACCATCGCATTCGATTTGGTATGCTTCACTACCTTGTTGGCAAACACTAAATCATCGTATTCGCGCTCGGTCGGGGCAACTTTGGTTACCACTTTCATATCCTCTTTACCCTCGGTTTTAAGGTCGGCATCCTGTACCAGAAAGCCGCCCAAAGCTGTGCGCACCTGCTGCCCGCCGAAGTTAATATCCTTCATCTTGAGAATAATGCGGGTCTTTTTCTTTTGCAACACCGCCAAAGCGTCCGCGTCGTAAGCCGGGGCAATCAGCACTTCGTAAAACAGCTTGTCGATTTCCTCGGCGGTTTCTTTATTCAGTCTGCGGTTGGTTACCAAAACACCTCCGAAAGCCGAAACAGGATCCCCTTCAAGAGCGGCTTTCCAGGCATCCAGAAGATTGTCGCGCGTGGCAATGCCACAGGCATTATTATGTTTCAGTACCGCGAAAGTGGTATCGTCAAAATCGCTAATCAGTCGAATGGCAGCATCAATATCCAGTAGGTTATTATAGGAAATCTCTTTACCGTGCAACTGCTCGATATTTTCTTCCAGCTTTCCGTAGAAATATCCTTTCTGATGCGGATTTTCGCCATAGCGCAAAATCTTTACTTCATCACTACTGATACGCAATCCGTTATCCAGCGCGCCTCCGTTGAAATAGTTGAATATAGCGGCATCGTAATTTGAACTTACCTTGAACGCTCCGGTGGCGAAATATTTACGGTCGTCGCGGTCCGAACTGCCGTTTTTCTCGTTTAACAAATCCAGGAAATCGGCATAGTAATCGCGAGCCGCCACAATCACCACATCTTTATAATTTTTCGCCGCGGCACGAATCAGGGATATACCGCCGATATCAATTTTCTCGATAATTTCCGCCTCGTCATCCGTTTGGGCCACCGTATCTTCAAAAGGATACAAATCCACAATTACCAAGTCGAATTGCGGTATTTCATATTCGTTTAATTGTGCCAAATCTTCCTGCAATTCGCGACGGGCCAGAATGCCGCCAAACACCTTAGGGTGCAAGGTCTTTACACGTCCACCCAGGATGCTCGGGTAGGAAGTCAGGTCTTCCACTTTTTTCACGGGAACACCCAGACCGTCGATAAAAGACCAGGTACCTCCGGTGGAATACATTTCGATGCCCAAATCGGCCAGTTTTTTTACAATAACATCCAGGCCGTCTTTATGAAAAACAGAGATAAGCGCATTTTTGATTTTTCGCATAATTCTACTAAGAATTTTTCCGTCGGGAAAATCCGCCGGTGAAGTGTGTATAATAAGTTGAGTGTCAGTAATTACAAGCCAGACGTCGCCTGATGATTTACCTTATGCAATTTTAGTTAAAAATGCCGTGAATTCTCAATACTTTTTTTAAGAAAATGTAAGTATTTATTAACCGAATGGAAAGTTGCTGGGGGAAAACTTATTCTTACAAACAAATAAAAATAAGCGCGAGTGATGGCAAATTATGCTCATACTCGCTCTGAGATATATAATCTGCGAATTATCGCAAATCAATTCACAGATTTACGATGGATAATATCATCGGATTGAAGAAATTAAACGAAGTTCGATTTCGTCTTTAATAATAATCCTCTTTCATTAAAAACTCCTGTACATAATCTTTTACGCCGTCCTCAAGGCTGTAAAAAGGTACGGCATAACCCTGGCCCAGCAGTTTTTTCATATTGGCCTCGGTAAAGTATTGATACTTATCGCGGATATCTTCCGGCGTATCGACAAAGCTGATATTCTCCTCCTTGCCCATTGCGGCAAATGTAGCTTTGGCCAGATCGAGGAAGGTGCGCGCCTTGCCGGTTCCCAAATTATACAAACCCGATTCCACCTCGTATTCCCACAAAAAGAGCATCACTTCCACCACGTCTTTCACATAAACGAAATCACGCAATTGTCCGCCATCGGCATAATCGGGATTATGCGAACGGAAAAGTTTCATCCCGCCGGTTTCGTTTATCTGATTGAAGGCGTGCATAATCACCGACGCCATCCGGCCTTTGTGGTATTCGTTGGGACCATACACATTAAAAAACTTCAAGCCATACCAGAATGGCGGGGTTTTATCCTGTTTCAATGCCCATTTGTCAAATTCGTTTTTCGAAATGCCGTATGGGTTTAAGGGCTGCAGTTTCTCCACTATGTCGTGGTCATCGTTATAGCCCAGGCTGCCATCGCCATAGGTGGCGGCCGAGGAAGCGTAAATCAACGGAATATCGTTTTGGGCGCAAATACTCCAAATATCTTTGGTATAATTCAGGTTTAACCGGTTCAGCAGCTCCATATCAAACTCCGTGGTATCGGTGCGGGCCCCGATATGAAACACAAAATCCACCACATCGGCATTATTCTTAAACCAGGCGATAAAATCATCCCGGTCGATCTGCATTTCGTATTGCTTATTGGCCAGATTTTTCGCCTTATCCTTACGATCGAATTTATCCACCAAAATAAGATTATCCTGCCCCTCATCATTTAAGGCCCCTGTTAATACACTGCCGATAAAGCCGGCGGCTCCCGTTACTACAATCATGGTTTTCTGTTTTTTTAATTCTTCGGTAAAAATACGTCTTTTTCTATCGTGGAAATCAAACCGAGCTCCAGCGCTTTTTGAAACAGCAGCTCCACGGATTTGCGTCCCGCTTCGCCTAAATCCAGGGTGTAATCATTTACATATAAACCGATATGCTGATACATCACTTCTTCGCTCATTTCCTGGGCATACCGGCGAATAAAATCCAAACCCGATTTGGGATGATCGAAAGCAAATTGCACACTGCGCCGCAACACCCTGTTGATTTTTTGCAAAAGCTCATCACCCAGTTTGCGCTGAACAATAATGCCACCCAGAGGGGTCGGCGTATTGGTCAGTTCTTCCCAGTATTCTCCCAGGTCGATGATTTTTTTCAGTCCTTTTTCTTCATAAGTAAAACGGCTCTCATGTATGATCAATCCGGCATCCACGGCTCCGCTTAAAACCGACTGCTCAATATCCGAGAAAATCATCTCCACCTTATTCTTCACCTCCGGGAAAGCAATGCTCAACAACAAATTAGCCGTGGTATTAACTCCCGGAATGGCAATCGTCTTTTCCGGAAGCGTACTTAACGGGAAGGCTTCTTTTGCAATAATCAGCGGGCCGCAGTTTTCGCCCAGGGCCGCGCCTGAGTCCAACAAAATATAGTTGTCCGCCAGACGGGTATAGGCATTAAAACTGATTTTGGTAATATCCAGCTCGCGGTCAAAAGCCTTGCGATTAAGCTCCTCCACATCTCCGATAAAGAGTTCGAATTCCAGGCCCTCGGTATCCACCTTTCCATGAATCATCGCATCGAAGATGAAAGTATCATTGGGGCAAGACGAAAATCCCAGCGTGAGTTTTTGTGTTTTGTTCATAGGGCAAAGATAGGGGATTGTTTTATTGCTCTATTGTTAAATGG
>CAYUAN010000124.1:0-4041 GCA_964442545.1 uncultured Prolixibacteraceae bacterium
AACAATCTGGACCCGGCGGTGGCCCAACATCCGCACGAGCTGATTACCTATGGCGGTAATGGGGCGGTATTCCAAAACTGGGCGCAGTATCGCTTGACGATGAAGTATTTATCGGAGATGACCGATGAGCAAACCCTGGCCATGTACTCGGGCCACCCGATGGGATTATTCCCTTCGCATAAGGATGCCCCGCGTGTGGTGGTAACCAACGGAATGGTGATTCCCAACTATTCGTCTCAGGACGATTGGGAGCGTTTCAACGCTTTGGGTGTTTCGCAATACGGCCAGATGACGGCCGGCTCGTATATGTATATCGGGCCGCAGGGTATTGTGCACGGAACAACCATCACCGTGATGAACGCGGGCCGGATTATTGACAAAAACAATGAAGGCATCGCCGGTAAGTTGTTTGTAACGGCCGGACTGGGCGGTATGTCGGGTGCACAACCCAAAGCCAGTGTGATTGCCGGTGCCATCGGTGTGGTGGCCGAGGTAAATCCGGCGGCGGCGGAGAAACGCTACAGCCAGGGCTGGGTGGATGAGCTGCATTATGATTTGGATGAACTGATTGCCCGCATTCGCGAAGCGCAGCAAAAGAAAGAAGCCGTAAGTATGGCTTTTGTGGGTAATGTGGTGGACCTGTGGGAAAAACTCGTTGCCGAAGATATTTTTGTGGATATGGGTTCCGACCAGACTTCGCTGCATAATCCGTGGGCCGGTGGTTATTATCCGGTGGGAATGAGCTACGAGGAGGCCAACGAAATGATGGCGAATAATCCCGAACAATTTAAGGAAGAAGTGCGGAAGAGCTTGCGCCGTCATGTGGCTGCCATCAATAAACTGACCGCCAAAGGCATGTATTTCTTCGATTACGGAAATGCCTTTTTGCTGGAAGCAAGCCGCGCGGGAGCCGATATTATGGATGATAAAGGTAATTTCAAATATCCGTCTTATGTACAGGATATTATGGGGCCGATGTGTTTTGATTTCGGTTTCGGGCCTTTCCGTTGGGTATGTACTTCGGGCAAGGCTGAGGACCTGGACTATACCGATAAACTGGCCATGGATGTATTGGAAGAAATGGCGGCTGTGGCTCCGGATGAAATATCGCAGCAGATGCGCGACAATATCGCCTGGATAAAAGGCGCCAAGGCCAATAAGCTGGTGGTAGGTTCACAGGCGCGTATTCTTTATGCCGATGCCGAAGGGCGCATAAAGATTGCCGAGGCCTTTAACAAAGCCATTCGCGAAGGAAAGATTTCCGCTCCGGTGGTATTGGGCCGCGATCATCACGATGTTTCCGGTACGGATTCTCCATTCCGCGAAACTTCAAATATCTATGACGGTTCCAGCTTTACGGCGGATATGGCCATTCAGAATGTGATTGGCGACAGTTTCCGCGGGGCTACCTGGGTGAGCATTCACAATGGTGGCGGTGTCGGCTGGGGCGAAGTGATTAACGGAGGTTTCGGGATGTTGCTGGATGGTAGCGAAGATGCCGATCGCCGTTTGCGCTCCATGTTGTTCTGGGATGTGAATAATGGTATTTCGCGCCGTTCGTGGGCACGAAATGACGGAGCTATTTTCGCCATCAAGCGGGCAATGGAAGCGGAACCGCGCTTGAAAGTTACTTTGCCCAATATCCCTGAGGACAATGTATTAGACCAATTTTAGAATATAAATAAATACCACAAAAGCCCTTAAGCCGGTTTGGTTTAGGGGTTTTTGTTTACGAAAAAAATCCTATGAACAATCCTTTGTTACAAGCTTTCGATACCCCTTTTCAAACGGTTCCTTTTTCAAAAATTAAGGAGGAACATTTTATACCCGCTTTGGAAAAGGCCATTGCGGACGGAAAAGAACAGATAGACAAAATCGTGCATAATCCCGAAGCACCAAGTTTTAAAAATACGGTGGAGGCAATGCAATATGCCGGGGAGTTGGTGGATCGCATAGCGCCGATATTCTTTAATCTTAATTCGGCGGAAACCAACGATAATATCCAGAAAATCGCGCAATCATTCGCGCCTATGCTGACAGAATATTCCAATGATATTTTGTTGAATGAGAAACTGTTTCATCGTATCAAGGTGGTGTGGGAGTCCCGGGAATCGGCCGGACTGGATAAGGTTGAAATGATGCTCCTGGAGAAAACTTATAAAAGTTTTGTGCGTAACGGGGCCAATCTGAATGAGGAGGGGAAAGCGCGTTTGCGGGAAATCAGTAAAGAATTATCCAAACTGTCGCTGAAATTCGGCGAAAATGTATTGGCCGAGACCAATGCTTTTGAGCTGCAGCTGACCGATGAGCGTGATTTGGACGGATTGCCGCAATCGGCTAAGGATGCGGCCCGCCTGTTGGCAAAGGAGAAAGGAAAAGAGGGCTGGTTAATTACGCTGGATTTTCCCAGTTATATGCCTTTTATGAAATATGCCAAAAACAGGGATTTGCGCAAGAAACTATCCTTGGCTTACGGTTCGCGGGCATTTAAGGGGAATGAATATGATAACCGGGAAAATGTGTTGAAGATTGTGCGCTTACGCAAGGAACGGGCGCAATTGCTCGGATATACCACCCATGCCGGTTTTGTATTGGAAGAGCGTATGGCGGAACATCCCGCTAAGGTGGAGCAATTCCTTGAGGAACTCCTGGAAAAAGCCAGGCCGGCAGCCGAACGGCAGTTTGGCGAATTGGCCGGATTTGCCAAAGCGACGGATGCCATTGAGCAGTTGGAAAGCTGGGATTCTGCTTATTATATCGAAAAGCTGAAGCAGAAGAATTTCGCTTTCGACAGTGAAGAATTGAAGCCCTATTTCCAATTGGAAAAAGTAATTGAGGGCGTTTTTGCCGTGGCGGGAAAATTGTACGACATTCATTTCGAGGAGGTGTTTGATATTGATAAATACCATGAGGATGTGCGTACTTTTAAGGTATTGGATGCCGATGATAATCCGGTGGCGATTTTATACGGCGATTTCTTTCCGCGTAAGGGAAAGCGGGGTGGTGCCTGGATGACCTCTTTCCGTGAGCAACGTATTAAGAATGGTGTGGATGAGCGTCCGCATGTTTCCATTGTATGCAATTTTACCAAGCCTACCGAAACGGAGCCCTCGCTGCTGACTTTCGGAGAGGTGACGACCTTGTTTCACGAGTTTGGCCATGCTTTGCACGGTATGTTATCGCAGGTGAGATATGCCGCTTTGTCGGGAACGAATGTGTATTGGGATTTTGTGGAGCTGCCTTCGCAACTGTTTGAAAACTGGTGTTACGAAAAAGAGGCCCTGGATATGTTTGCACGGCATTATAAAACCGGTGCGCCCATTCCGGAGGATTTGATTCAAAAGATTAAAGATACCGCCAATTTTATGGAGGGTTTATATACCATTCGCCAGTTGAACTTCGGTTTTCTGGATATGGCCTGGCATCATCACCGGAATCCGGAGCAAATAAAGAAAGTGGCGGAATTTGAATACCGGGCGACACGAAAGACCTCGCTTTATCCTTATCATCCGGAGACGTGTGCCTCAACGGCTTTCTCGCATATCTTCCAGGGCGGTTATTCGGCGGGCTATTATTCCTACAAATGGGCGGAGGTGCTCGATGCTGACGCGTTTGAGTTTTTTAAGGAACGCGGAATTTTTAATAAGGAAGTGGCGGGGCGTTTTAAGGAGCATATCTTGAGTAAAGGCGGCTCGGAACATCCGGCGGTTTTGTATCGTAAGTTCAGGGGAAAGGATGCGGAGCCGGAGGCTTTGTTGCGGCGGGCCGGATTGATTAATTAGTTTTTTGAACCATATAAGGCATATAAGGCATATAAGTTTGGATTGTTTCACTGTGATCCTCTGTGTATAACACCGTGTAACACTGTGGAGTTTATTCACGATAATTTGGTAGCTGTTGCACAAAGGGCGCAAAGAAGACACAAAGTTGCACAAAGATGTATCCATTAGATTTAGAGCCTGATTTTACTGATTATATTTTTCAGCCGGCTGAAAATTTTAAAAGAATCAGGTAAATCAGAGAAATCAGGCTCCAAAAAAT
>CAYUAN010000125.1:0-23461 GCA_964442545.1 uncultured Prolixibacteraceae bacterium
ATGCATCACCTCCCAACCCCGATAATCCCAACGCTCAGTCCGTCGAGCTTGTCGAGACGCCAACCTTTTTCCTTTATACTTTATCCTTTTGCCTTAAAGGTCATCGAGCTTGTCGAGACGCCGACTCCAGGCTCATGTCTTCCAGGTGGTCGAGCGTAGTCGAGGCCCAACCTTTTTCCTTTATACTTTTTCCTTTTGCCTTGATGGTGGTCGAGCGGAGCCGAGATGCCTTTTCCTTCAAATCCGTTGCTCCAATTCTCCCACAAGCTCAATTCCTTTAGGCTGCACTTCCGCTTGCAGGGCGATTACCTCAACACCTGCTGCCATAGCTTTCTCCAGACTTTCGGCATAGGCGGGATCAATATGCCGTGCAGGAGCGAAATACCGCACATCCATTCGCTGAATCACATAAACCATCACGGCACGCAGCCCTTGCTTTTTTACCCGGATTAATGTTTCCAGATGCTTTCTGCCGCGTGTGGTAACCGCGTCGGGAAAGAGTGCCGCATCACCCACTTTCATTGTTACGTTTTTCACTTCGATAAAACATTGCTCCTTATCATTTTCCGCGTAAACATCAAAACGGCTATCTTCAAATTTCACTTCCCGTTTTACCTTGGTATAGCCCTGCAACTGCTTAATCTTGCCATCGCGTACCGCCTCATATACCAGCCGGTTTGGGATATTGGTGTTAATGCCTACCCAGGAACCGTTTATTTCAATCATTTCCCAGGTAAAGCGGGTTTTGCGTTTGGGGTCGCTTGCCGGGCTCAGATATACCCGTGCGCCTTCCTCGATGCAGGAAATCATCGACCCGGAATTTGTACAATGGGCCACCACGATACTGCCGTCCTCCAATTCCACATCCGCCAAAAAGCGTTTATAGCGGCGAATCAGTTTTCCGGGAACTAATGTTGTTTCAAACTTCATCGGATATATTTATAAAAAAAGCTGTCCCGGATTGCTCCGCCGACAGCTTTAGCTTTTCTTTTTGCTTAAAATTAAATTTTAATCTTCTTTTCAATCTCGTCCACATACACACGGAATTGCTTGTCGGTGTCAATCAGATTGTTCACCGTGCGACAGGCGTGCAGTACCGTGGCGTGGTCTTTATTTCCGCAATGGATGCCAATGGTCGCCAAAGAAGATTTGGTAAATTTCTTCGAAAAGTACATCGCTATTTGGCGTGCCTGAACAATCTCCCGTTTCCGTGTTTTGGAGTTAATCATATCAATGGGAATATTGAAATAATCGCTCACCACTTTTTGGATGTAATCAATGGAGATTTCGCGCGAAGTGTTCTTCACAAACTTGTCGATCATCTGACGGGCCAAATCCAGTGTAATTGCCTTTTTGTTCAGTGATGATTGTGCCAGAATGGAAACCAAAGCACCTTCCAGTTCACGCACGTTCGAAGTGATGCTGTAAGCCAGATATTCAATCACATCTTCGGGCATCGTCAGGCCGTCTTTATACAGCTTATTGTGCAAAATCGCGATGCGGGTTTCCAGATCGGGAGTTTGCAAATCGGCTGCCAGTCCCCATTTGAAGCGGGACAACAGGCGTGGTTTGATACCTTTCAATTCCACCGGCGGCTTATCAGATGTAATCACAAGCTGCTTTCCGTTTTGGTGGAGGTGATTGAAAATATGGAAGAAAATATCCTGCGTTTTTTCTTTGTTTGCCAGGATATGAATATCGTCAATAATCAAAACGTCAATCATTTGATAAAAATGAATGAAATCGTTTTGGCTGTTGTTCTTCACCGAATCGATAAACTGATTGGTAAATTGCTCGGCGCGTACATAGAGCACGGTTTTGTCGGGAAAGTTGTTTTTAACTTCCAGCCCGATTGCCTGTGAGAGATGAGTCTTTCCTAAACCGTTGTTGCTATACAGAAACAGCGGATTGAAGGAGGTCTTACCCGGATTTTGCGATACGGCAAATCCTGCAGAGCGGGCCAAACGGTTGCAATCTCCTTCAACGAAATTCTGGAAAGAGTAATTCTCATTCAATTGTGAGTTTACCTTAATCTTTTTCAGCCCCGGAATAATAAACGGATTAGGGAAATCCTTCGACTTCTCGCGGTTCAAATCCAGAGGCATGGTTTTCGAAGGATTCTTTGTTGCTTTTTTGTTGGTAGTAGGTAAGTTAATTGCAAATTTGTCCTTATTGTTCATAATAATACTGTATTCAAGTTGGCCGTCTTTTCCCAGTTCTTTCTTAATTGTCTTGCGCAACAGGTGAATATAATTCTCCTCGATCCATTCGTAGAAAAACTGGCTCGGCACTTGAATGGTCAGCACGTTGTTTTCCAACTTCAACGGCTTGATCGGCCCAAACCAGGTTTTGTACGCCTGAAAGGTGATATTATCTCTAATTACCTGAAGACAATTCTGCCAAACGGTGTTGTGATCTTTTGTCATTCCTTAACCCCAAATATCTTTTGTTTGTTAGTAAAAATGTTCTCTAAATTCTAGTCTCGTTTCTTTAGTTGCATTTGTCGAAAATGATATTGCTCTAATTTTGAAACGCTTGTGCTTATTGAGCAATCCCACCATTTACAAAGGCAAATATGTGCTAAAAAAAATTGATAAAAAAATAAAATTACTATTGACTTCTAATTTTTTTTGTCGTATATGTAATCGATGCGATTTGCATATATTTTTTTGAAAAATAGAAGTCAATTTTTCCTAAATTAATTCCACCCCAGCCGGTTTGGGAAACTAAAACTTTTTTTCCGGCTTTGTTCGTAATTACATCCGGGCTTTTCATAAATGTATGCGTATGGCCTCCCACAATCAAATCGATATTCGTCGAATTTTTCGCAACCACCACATCACTCACTTTGTTGTTGTCGAATTTGTATCCCAAATGCGAAATACAAATTACCAGGTCGCAACCTTGTTCCCGCAATTTTGCGGCCACGCGGTTTGCGGTTTCTACCGGGTCCAGATATACGGTATTCCCGTAATTGGCCGGGCTTACTAATGCGTTCAACTCAACACCAATCCCGAAAAGTCCCACCTTGATCGGCCCTTTTTGTAAAATAAGGTGCTCTTGGGTTTTCCCGGCTAAAATGGTGTCCGAGAAGTCGTAGTTTGCTGTCAGAAAAGGGAAATCGGCATTGGGGAGCACTTTCAGGAAACCTTCAAGCCCGTTATCAAAATCGTGGTTTCCCATTGTGGCCGCGTCATAGCCCATTTCACTCATCAGTTTCAATTCCAGCTCGCCGCCAAACATATTAAAATAGGGGGTGCCCTGAAAAATGTCTCCGGCATCCAACAGCAATACATGATCTTCTTTCGCCCTGATTTCTTTAATCACCTTTGCCCTGCGGGCGAAACCTCCCAAACCGGCATTGCGCCGGTCGTTGGCCGGGAAGGGTTCTATGCGGCTGTGTACATCGTTGGTGCTTAATATGGTGAGTTTGACTAAGTCTTCTGCTTGCGCACCCAACAGACGCAACGGAATGCTGCCGGCAACGGCCGCTAAACCCAATCCTCCTAAAGTTTTCAAAAAACTCCTTCGATCCTGCATGCTTCTCCTTTCGGTTTTTAACTTATTCAAAAATCACGCGTTCCTCTTCATTTGCCACCAGATTGCTGTCTGGTAAACTTTCGATGTACGCAAACATATCATCGCGCAGCAAACTGCCGCATATTATCATAGTGTCGGCCTGAACGAAAAAATCCATATGATTTCCGCCTTTGGCCGTGTAATCAGAGGTAAGCACATTGTATTGCTTCTCTTTGTCATATCTCTGTCCGCCGATAATGGCGTGGTCAAACTTCTTGTCTTTATAATATATACGTATGCCCGCCAAAGGTTCCCCTCCGGTATGGGCAATGTAATCAAACAGCTCTTTCATTTGTTTCGCCGACAGGCGGCATATCACCGACTCGTTTTGAAAGGGCATTAGTTGGTAGATATTTGATTTGGTAACAGCGCCTTTCGGCAAAGGACTGCGTAGTCCGCCATAATTCAACATGCAGAAATCCGGGCGAAAAGGCGAGTCCTGATAACGCTTTTGGATAACATCCAAAACCATATCACAGGCGATATTATTCAATGTCCCGTTGGGACGCTTTTTGAAATATGCCTTGGGCGTATAGGCAATAATGCCACCCATAGCCGAATCGAGCCGATGTTTGTACGGGGCGATAAGATTCCGCAATTCCGCATCGCCTTGTCCGGCCATAGCCGAATCAATGCGGATATACTTTGCCGTATAGGAATCGCGCGCCGCTTTTTTCTCCTGCTGTTGACAAGCGGTAAGCAGCCATAATATCATAATGATTCCTATGCGATATTTCATAATTTATGTTTACTGTCCGGTGCCGGAAACTTACCGCGTATTGTAGAGTATCCCGTTCTTGCGGGCAATAGCTTTTCTCGGCACTCCTCTTAATTTAGTGGGTTTTAATTCTCTTGGAAAACCATCTTGAGCATGCACAAAAATAAAAATATTTTTTTTCGATTTTATGTTACCGACTAATTTAGAAAGCTTTTTTGTTTTTTATAAATCCGGTCTTTTTAGTCGAGTTTGGCATCGTGCGAATAATCAATAATATAAGCTTGATTTTAGGTGGAATTTCTATCGAAAAATATGCATGAACTGTATAAATTTCTCTTGATTTTTATTCGGGGCTTATGTTTATGCATTTCGTTGAATTGCCGCAAGGCGAAAGCTAAAAAAACGTACATTTGACCGCAGAATCACCGAAAACATTAAGTTTATGTATGTCACTGAAACACAAGTTCGCGTGCGCTATGCCGAAACCGATCAAATGGGATTTGTTTATTACGGTAATTATCCGGCTTATTACGAAGTAGGCCGTACAGAAGCATTGCGTCAACTGGGAACTTCGTATCACGCGCTTGAGGAGGCGGGTATTATGATGCCGGTTATTGATATGAAAGTGAATTACTTTCGGCCGGGTCGCTATGATGAATTGTTGACTGTGCGTACAACTGTGGCTGAGGTGCCGAAAACGCGGATGCACTTTCTGTACGAAATTTTCAATCCGCAAGGTGAGTTGATTAACAAAGGTGAGACGACCCTGATTTTTCTTTCCAAAGACCGGAACCGTCCGGTGCGTTGTCCGCAATGGTTGCAGGATGTTTTTGAGAAAGCAATTGGTGATAAACCGGAATCAAAGCAATAGTTTGGGATATGAGAAAATTAATTTTTGTTTTGTCTGTATTTGTTTTGCTGTTTGCCGCTTGCTCCGATCCGGCGCAGATTATTCAGAAAGAAATGAACACGGGCATAGATAATTTATATAAAGGCCGATACAGTATCGCGGCAAAGCATTTCCGTAAGGTGCTGGAATTGGATTCCACTTCTTCAGAGGCACATCATAATCTGGGTTTGGTTTTCTTTAACCAGCAAAAGTATGATCAGGCGATGAGCGAATACAATCGAGCCATACATTTTGATCCGAAAAACGGCCAGGCCTATAAATCACGGGCGCAACTGTGGTTTATTATGGGCGACCGGGATAAATCCTGTGCCGACTATATCAAGGCGGAGGATTTGGGTGTGAAAAATTTGTCAAACTATACACGGCACTGTCGATAAATGGACGATGAGCACTCCGAAGCAAATAAAAATATCGGCTGTTTCTTATGCGAATACCTTTCCGTTTCTTTATGGCATCGAGCAGAAAATGAAGGATGCGCAGATAGATTTATCTCTGGATGTGCCGTCGGAATGTGCCCGCAAACTTAAAGCGGGCGAGGTGGATTTGGGGCTGATTCCCGTAGCCGAAATGCGCCATGTGCCCAATGCGCAGATTGTATCCGATTATTGCATCGGAGCTGTCGGAACCGTTAAAACGGTTCTGTTAATGAGCACTGTACCTTTGGATGAAATACGGGAGGTTTACCTCGATTCCGAATCACGTACAAGTGTCAATCTTGTTAAAGTTTTAGCGAAACATCATTGGAAAAAAGAATGGCTGTGGCATCCTGCTCCGGCAGACTTTCCGGATGCGGCCAGGCATTCGTCCATAGTGTTGATTGGTGATAAAACTTACGCCCACAGGGATCACTATCCCTATATTTACGATTTGTCGGAACATTGGATGACTTTTTCCGGAAAACCCTTTGTTTTCGCGGCCTGGGTGGCAAACAAAGCCTTGCCCGAATCTTTTCTGAGGCAATTTAATGCGGCACTTTCCCACGGGTTGCAAAATATTGATGCCGCCCTTGACGTTTATGCTCAGGCATCAGTACGTGACGAGCTGCGTGATTATCTGAATAATTACATCAGCTACCGTCTTGATGACCAAAAACGGGAAGGGATGCAATTGTTTCTGAGCTTTTTGGACTAAGCTGAATTAACATTTGAGTGTTAAAAAGTTCGGTAGTGCGTAAAAATGCCCTTCCGCATTATACTTATTTTTAATCGATTAAATTTAACCATAAAAATAGCTAATAATGAGTGCATTACTTTCAATCTTATTGCAAATCGAAGAAGTTGGAACTATGGCGGCGGATACAGCCGGAACGGCTGTCGATGCGGCTAATGCGGTAGGTCAGGAAATCTCGATATGGGAATTGACCAAGGCCGGCGGCTGGTGGATTATGGGGCCTTTGGCTTTGTTATCCGTTGTGGCTGTTTATATTTTCGTGGAGCGCTTTATGGCCATTCAAAAGGCCTCCAAAGATGAGGGCTCCTTTATGAATGATATCAAAGATTTGATTTCCAGTGGTAAGGTTGAAGCAGCCAAGGATTTGTGCGATCGCCAGGATACCCCTTTGTCGAAAATGATTAAGAAAGGTATTGTGCGTATCGGGCGCCCGATGCCGGATATCAATCAGGCCATCGAGACGGTAGGCAAACTGGAGGTGTCGAAGCTTGAAAAGAATGTGGCGATTTTGGCCACGGTTGCCGGTGCCGCCCCGATGATTGGTTTCCTGGGAACTGTAATCGGAATGGTGCGCGTGTTTTTCGATATGGCTAATGGCGGCAACAGCCTGGATATTAATCTGCTTTCCAACGGTATGTACCAGGCGATGGTTACGACCATTGCGGGTTTGATTGTGGGAATTATCGGTTACATTGCCTACAATATTATTGTGGCACGTATTGAAAAAGTGGTGTTTATCCTCGAGGCGCGGGCTACGGAGTTTATGGATCTCTTACACGAGCCGGCCAATTAACGAAAGGAGCAAATTATGGCAATTAAATTAAGAAATAAACGCAGCGTGGAATTCAGTACGGCATCAATGTCTGACCTGGTTTTCCTCTTGTTGGTGTTTTTTATTCTGGTATCCACCATTGTAAGTCCCAACGCGATTCCGCTTTTGCTGCCCAATAGTACCAGCGACCCGGTGATTGAGGCCAAAAAGGATATCGAGGTTTATATTGACGACCAGTTGAATTTCTATATCAATGACCAGGCTCATCAGGTGGATAAAGAGCATTTGCAGTCTGCCATTTGGGAGGCCATGAATGGAGCGGATAAAGGTTCCATTATGTTGAAAGTGGACCAAAGTGTCGCCGTGCAATATGTGGTATATGTGATTGACGCAGTAAATAAAATTAATACACAATACAATAAAAATTATAAAGTCGTTTTGGCCACCAAGCCCGAATAAAGTAATAAACCGCGCCTTGTAACGTTAGTGATTAGGTGCTGATTAATAATGTAATTACGCAAATGGGAGCAATATTAAAAGATAAAAACAAAAGAATCGCTTTGATTGGCACGGTGCTGTTTCACGCGCTGATCTTATTGATTTTGCTTTCGTTTTATCTGGAGCCTCCTTATCCGCCACGGCCCGAAATAGGACTGGAGGTGAATTTGGGTAATTCCGATGATGGAGTGGGAGCGGTGCAGCCCGAAACTCCACAGGAGACAGTAGCCACTCCGCCCCCCACACCGCAAGAAGTTACCAATACGGAGCATGTGGTTACCCAAGAACAGGAAAAGACCGTTCAGGTAAATAATAAGCCCAAGGCCGAAAAACCGCAGCCCAAAGTGGAAAAGCCCCAAGAAGAACCTAAGCCGCAAATCGACGACCGTTTTGTGTTTAAGAAAAAAGACAAAACCAAAGGCGGCTCGGAAGGTAAGACCGGCAAACCCGGTGATCAGGGACGGGAGAATGGTACGCCCGATGCGACCAATTATGTGGGAGACGGTGGCGGAAACGGTATTAGTTTTTATCTGAAAGGCCGTAAATCCAAACGCCTGCCCAAGCCGGTTTATGATTCGGAAGAACAAGGGACCGTAATTGTTAAGGTATGGGTAAACCAAAGCGGTAAGGTGATTAACGCGGTTGTGCAGGAAAAAGGTACGACTACGGCAGATTCCCGACTACGGGATATGGCGGTGAAAGCTGCCAAAGAAGCGGTTTTTGATGCTAATCCCGATGCACCCGAGGTGCAAACCGGAACCATTACCTACGATTTTATTCTTTTGAATTAGCGCGATGGCAAAGAAGTTGCTATTATTGTTCCCGGTTTTAATTTTCCTTGCTTTTACATTGCCCATAACTTCCATTTACGATTATACCGTTAAAGATATTGACGGTAATGATTTTTCCTTCAGTGTATAGAAAGGAAAAAGGTTTATGGTGGTTAATGTGGCTTCAAAATGTAAGAATACACCCCAATACGAAGAACTGGAAACATTGTATCGTAATTACAAGGGTAATGGTTTTGAGATTATCGCTTTTCCGGCTAATAATTTCCTGTGGCAGGAGCCGGGAGATAATCAAAAGATAAAGGAATTCTGTACCTCCAAATATCAGGTTAGTTTCAAGATGATGGCGAAGATATCTGTTAAAGGTAAAGATATGGCGCCCGTTTATCACTGGCTGACCGAGAAGCAACTTAACGGTTTTGCCGACAGCAAAGTGAAATGGAATTTTCAGAAATACCTGATTAATGAGGATGGCGCTCTGGTTGGGATTGTGCCACCCGGTGTAAAGCCGGATATCCCCTCGGTGGTTCGCTGGATTGAAACCGGCGTTTATATTCCGGATTAGTGGCTGAGTGAAATTTCCTACTTTTGCCATTCCAAAATTTTAAGCAATATAATATGAACTACGGGCAATGCCTCGATTTTTTATACAGTCAGCTACCGATGTTTCAACGGCAGGGTGCGGCCGCTTATAAGGCCAATCTGGATAATACCCTGGCTTTGATGGAAATGCTGCATCATCCGCAAAAATCATTTCCGGCCGTGCATATTGCGGGCACCAACGGCAAAGGCAGCAGCGCACATATGATTGCCTCGGTTTTGCAGCAGCAGGGCTATAAAACCGGACTTTATACTTCGCCCCATCTGATTGATTTTCGTGAGCGAATTAAAGTGGATGGCGCAATGATTCCGAAAGATGAGGTCGTAGCCTTTGTGGAGCGCTATCGTGCTGAATTTACGAAAATAAAGCCGAGTTTTTTTGAAATAACTTTTGCGATGGCTTTGGATTATTTCCGCAAAAGCGCAGTGGATATAGTGGTGATGGAAACCGGAATGGGCGGACGTTTGGATTCGACCAATGTGGTGGAACCGGTTATTAGCCTGATTACCAACATTAGTCTGGACCATACGCAATTTTTGGGAGACAGCCTGCCGAAGATTGCCACCGAGAAAGCGGGTATTATTAAAAGAGGGGTGCCGGTGATTATCGGAACGCGGCAAGAGGAGCTGCGGGAAGTTTTTGAAAAGCGAGCAGCGGAAATGGATGCGCCGCTGATATATGCGGAGGATATAATACAACTGGCTGAGCGTCCTGCGCCGTCCAAACAATGCTATGATGTGAAAGTGAATTCGTTACGCAAGGGTGTTTTCTGTATTCCTTTATTGGGCAAATACCAGCGGAACAATTTGCAAGGCGTTTTGGCAGTGCTTTACAAACTTGATGAGCTGGGCGATTTCGTCATCTCGGATGAGCATATTCGCAAGGGCCTGGCTTGTGTGGTAAAAAGTACCGGAATTATGGGCCGTTGGCAGCAATTGGCTGATCGTCCGAAGATTATTTGCGATACCGGTCACAATGAAGATGGGTTGAGGCATGTGCTGGAGCAATTATCCAAGGAATCCTATAAAAAGTTGCATTTCGTTTTGGGAATGGTAAATGATAAGGATGTTCCGGCTGTTTTGGAGATGCTTCCTAAAGATGCAGAATATTATTTCTGCCGCCCCGATATTCCGCGCGGACTGGATGTTGCTGTTTTGCATCAAGCTGCACAGCGCCATAAGCTGAAAGGGACACCATTCGACAGTGTTAAAGACGCCTTAAAGAAGGCCAAAGAAAATGCTAATGCGGACGATCTAATATTTGTGGGCGGAAGTACTTTTGTGGTGGCTGATGCCTTGGCTCCATAGAGAAATAGCTACCCCTTTAAAAGGGGAAAGAGTCCGCTTGCTCAAGGCGGACTCTGTAACATTGCTATTCTAAAACAACTTTAAGAAAACCAGGTCAGTTTTCATGCTTTCCTTTAAGCAATATGCGTGCCAGAGTTATAATTTACACTAAATCAATAATTGATGTTTTCTTGTCCTTTCTAAAGTGTTTCATTTTTGGAAAATATGTTTCAAATATGAAAATAGGTGCATCTGTTTTTATGTGCTATAAAAAGCCCCGGCGGATTTCCGTCGGGGCTTCGAATTACTTTTCGAATATGCTTTTAGCGGTTCATGCCTTTTTGTTTTGCCATCTCTTCCAGTTTTTTCTGAAACTTGGATTTCTTAACGGGCTTTTTCTTGTTGGCCTGAATCTTTGCGTGAATAGCTTTTTCATCCACAAACTTACGCATCAGATACATTTGACCAAATGTAATAATGTTGGCCAGGAAGTAATAATAACTCAGGGCAGCCGCGTAATTATTAAAGAATCCCAGGAACATAATCGGCATAATATACATCATGGTTTTCATGCCGGGCATTTGCTGCTGGTTGCCCATCATCTGAGTGTTTAGTTTCGTGTAGAATATAGTCGAAACAGTCATCAGGAGCGTAAACAGACTAACATGGTTGCCGTAGAAATCGCTGATAATCGGAATATGGGTGCTCCAAGAGAATATGGAGTCATAGCTCGAAAGGTCGTCCGCCCAAAGGAATGATTGCTGACGCAGCTCAATGGAAGCCGGGAAGAAACGGAACATGGCGAACAGAATCGGCATTTGCAACAGCATCGGAATACAACCCGACATCGGATTTACACCCGCCTTTTTATACAAAGCCATAATGGCTTGTTGCTTTTTCATAGCGTCTTCCTTTTTAGGGAATTTGGCCGAAATCTCATCAATCTCCGGTTTTAATACCCGCATCTTGGCTGAGGACAAGTAGGTTTTGTAGGCGATGGGGAAGAGGAATAGCTTCAGCATAATGGTCAGTACCAAAATGATGATGCCGTAGTTCCAGCCAAAACCGCTTAATAAATCAAAAATCGGAATTACCGCGAACCGGTTAATCCATTGCAGAAGGAAGAATCCCCATCCCAACGGAATTTGCTGTTCCAAATCCATTCCGTATTTGGTCAGTATCTTATACTTATTCGGACCGTAATATACCTTCATCGGGAATTTCTCCAGGTCGGAACCCGTCAGCGGAATATCAATCTCGCTATGAGCGGTTTCCAGGTATTTCGGCGTGGGATTATTTTCATCTACCTCAATGGCAATCTTGGCGTTTTTGAATCCTTCGGGGGCGATCAGGGTGGAGGAGAAGAACTGTTGCTTAAACGATATCCAGGCAACTTTTGTTTTCAGCTCGTCGGAATCCTCATCCTTTTGCTCGCTCAGATAATCCACTTCATCATCGTCGGTATATTTATAATATACGGTGGTATGATTACGCTCTTGCTTGATGTCTTTTTCCTTTCCGGTCATCACCTGATCCCAATACAGGGTAACGAAACGATAACCGATAATATCCGTCATACCCTTCATATTCAGGTTCATGTCGAACATATAATCGTTTCCGCTGATGATGTATTCGTATTCCAGATACTTGCTTTTATCCACATTGCCCTGAGCATCGTTGGGGTAAACACGCATGGCGAATTGAAGTTTCTCGTCGCCGCTAATGCGGAAGGAATCCTGTTCGGCAGCACCGCCTTTAAATATGGGTTCGAAATATAAATCACGGCTTTGAACCTGCTTGTCGTTCAGCAACAGACTGAAATTAATCAGGTCTTTATTAAAAAGAATCAGGGGCAGCGAATCATAGGTACGGTAGTTTTTGACGCGTACAAAAGTAACGTTACCTCCCTTTTTCGAAATTTTTAATTTCAGCAGGTCTGTTTCAATAATGTAATCTTTGTCCTCCTTATTCTTACTGTAAGCGGCGGCAGCGAATTCACCGTATTTCATCAGGTCCAGTTGTGGTCCTGCGGTGCTGTCTTCAACGGCTGTCAGCGTATCACTTTCCGCTGCCTGTTGTTGTTTCTGTTGCTCCGCCATTCTACGGGCCAATTGAATCGAATCGGTGCGCATTTTATCCAATTGCTCCACCCGCTTAAGCGAATCAAGCCGCTGTTGCTCTTTTAGCTGATCTTCCGATGGCATATTCATATACGACCATCCGAGGATTATTACAAAAATCAGTACAAAACCGATGATGTTATTCTTATCCATTTTGGTATAAACGATTAATTCTTAGTCTAATTAATAAATTCGCCACCCTTGGTGAGAATGGCTGCAAAGATACTTTTTTTTGGACATAAATTTCTTGTAAAAACGGAATAATGCTTTAGCAGACCGCTCGTCGTAAAAGCGTATGTAAATATTTTAATTAATGCACGTTAGGACGATTGGCGGATTGCGTTATCACTGCCCGATATGGTACTTCTGATACACATCGCCGTAAAATCTGATTAGTTCGCTGCGTTTTACCTTATCCACTTTTACAGTCATATAAACCGGTTTGAGGGGTGCGGAATTATTAACCTCAGTGGTAGAAATTTTTTGCAAGACATCCCAGCCAATCATCAGTTGGCCGAATACCGTATAATTATTATCCAGAAAATGAGTGCCGTTCGGATTATTTACGATGTAAAACTGGCTTAAGTCGCTGCGCTTTTCAGGATTATTGGTACGGGCCGCGGCTACAGCGCCGTAAATATGCTTATGTTTTTCCATAATCTCATTGGGCAGGGTTTTTTGTTCAAACGACAAGGTATCCCATCCGGCCATATCCCGGGCTTTTAGCATTCCGCCCTGAATCATAAAGTTATTGATAATACGGTGAAAGGTCGTGCTGTCATATTTTCCCTCCTCGGCCAGCTTAATGAAATTCGCTTTATGAATGGGGGTGTCGTCAAACAAAATCAACTTCATGTCTCCGAATTCCGTACTGATGGTAATGACATAATCATAAGCTTTATTGTCTTTCTTTTTTAGTCCAAATCCGCTTATCAGTCCCGCGATAAGCACAATAATAATCAGTCCTGAATATTTAGTCGCTTTATTCATAATCCTTTATATTAAATGCTATTTAAGATTTCACTCCAATTAAGCAAGCCTTCTTCTTTATTATTTGAAGTTAATTTATGGGCAAAATTCCGTAATCCGGATTACAGGTTTTCGAGTAAATACATATTTATTCCTCGGGATATAGAATCCGGTGATTTGGTACTCTTATTAATAATATTAAGATTTAAATCGAGGTATTGATTAATAGATTCGGCAGATTGTTCTTTTGTGGCTTGTTCTTTTGTTTCTTCGAATTTCTCCCCTAAAATCAATGAAATACGTTTTAATAAATTATCGGCGATATCATCGGCCAGCTTTTCACGCTCTTTCAGCAATAATTGGAAAATATCATGCAGAAGTTCCTTTTCGGTAATGGGAGTGTCGAAAATAGAATAGTCCTTATCGGCGTAAGAATAAGCCCCGTCTTCAAAAACAATGGGCGCGTTAAATCCGAGAATATCACTGCGCAATACCCGGATGTCATCTTGAATGGTGCGCTTGGAAACAGTTTTATAAATTCCGCGATGCTCACCCATGGCTTCGGAGCAAACCTCCTGTAGTTTCTCCAAAGTGCAGCGCGTATATGGGTTGCGGAGGCACATATCAATTTGTTTGTAACGAATTAAGGCATTCAGATTTGTCGGCATATATTCTTTTTTTTTGAAAAAATAAGTTTGAAAATGAGCAATGCAAAAAGACTGCACCGGCCACACGTATTCTTGCACAAATTTAGCAATAATCAGGCTATGGATGCGAAAGATTTTGGTGAGGAAAAACAATGTTCTTTGGAAAAAAAACAAGAAAAAAATTTCCGATGCAGAAAGACTGCATTCACGGCCGGTATTATTGCATCGTAATTAATGTTAAACAAAAACAAGTTTCAAAAAAATGAGCAAGAAAAAAGTAGAAATTTCGGTAGTATTGGATCGCTCGGGATCCATGAGCAGTATTGTAAATCAAACTATTAGCGGCTACAATGAGTTTATGCATGGACAAAATACGGTTGATGCCGATATCAAAGTGAGTCTGGTGCAGTTCGACCATGAGTATGAGGTGAAATATGAGGCGATTCCGATAGTTGAAGTGCCCGAACTTGACCATAAAACCTATGTGCCCCGCGGAATGACGGCATTGCTTGATGCCATCGGACGGACGATTAAAAACACCAAGCAACGTCATGCAAATATGGATAAAGATGAGCGGCCAGATAAAGTCATCTTTGTAATTATAACCGACGGCCATGAGAACAGCAGTGTGCAATATCGGCGCGGGGAGATTTTTGAAGAAATCAATTATCTGGAGAAAATGATGAATTGGGAATTCGTGTATCTGGGCGCCAACCAGGATGCTATTGGCGAAGCGGCCAGCTTTGGAATCACGCGTGAAAAGGCCATGACTTTTGATGCCGATGGGCTGGGAGCCGTAAATATGTTCAAAACTTTATCCAAATCTATAAAGCATAGTTTAAGTCATAACCGGGATTTTGCGTTTGCCGAAGAGGATCGTAAAAAGCATAAATCCGGGAGGTAAATCGGAGTAGGTGTAGGCGGAGGATTTCCTCCTGTTTGACAAGCGGTTCCTGTTTTGGGACTGCTTGTTTTTTTTCAAAAAAAAACGGGGCAATATTTTTCATAGAAAAAAAACTAACTTTGGGATATGAAAAACAAACTGAGTTTTGGACAGTTTTTACCTTCGCCTTTCGCCTTGGCCATACTGCTAAGCTTTGCTACTTTTATCCTGGCGCTGTTTTACACTTCCAATCCCGATCCCTCCCGGCCTTATATTTTTACCCTGCTTGGATTTTGGGAAAAGGGCTTTTGGGAGTTGCTCACCTTCGCCATGCAAATGATGCTGATGCTGGTATTGGGCAATGTTTTGGCCTTGACGCCTGCCTTTAATCGCCTGATTGATTATTTGCTTCGATTTGCCCGCAGCACGGCTTCGGCGGTAGTTCTGGTTAGTATAATCAGTCTGCTTTTGGCCTATCTTAATTGGGGCTTATCTTTGATTTTAAGCGCACTTTTGGCGGAGCGCATTGGTAATCTTGCCCGTAAGCGGCATATCGAACTGAACTATCCTTTGGTGGGTGCGGCCGCCTATTCGGGTTTAATGGTCTGGCATGGCGGTTTTTCGGGCTCGGCTCCGCTGAAGGTGGCCGAGAAAGGTCATTTCCTCTACGATACTATTGGCCAAATCAGCCCGGCCGAAACCATTCTTTCGCCAATGAACCTTTGGGTGATGGCGGCTACCCTGGTGCTGATTCCGCTGATGTTTTATTTGATGAGCAAACGCAAAAGCGGGCATTACGAACTAAGCCGGATAAGCTTTGATAAAGCGCAGCACCTGAAAATTATCGACAAGAGCGCTTCGGGGGCCGAGCGTCTGGATTATTACCGCTGGTTTAGCATGGCACTGGGATTATTGATGCTGGTAGCGGTATTGCTTCATTTTTGGCAAAATCCGGATCTGTCGGCCTTGAATATCAATACAATCAACCTGATACTGTTTGCATTTTCCCTACTCTTGTATCCCAATCTGAAATCTTTTACCACCTCTGTTTCCAAAGCCATCTCCAACAGCACGGGCATAATGTTGCAATTTCCGCTTTATGCCGGAATTATGGGGCTGATGAAGTATTCGGGCCTGACGATGGTCTTTACGCAGTTTTTTATTCAGATTTCCACGGCCGAAACATTTCCTTTGTATGCGATGATTAGCGCGGGGATTGTTAACTTCTTTGTGCCCAGCGGGGGAGGGCAGTGGGCGGTGCAGGGGCCGGTACTGGTCGAAGCGGCGCATAATCTGGGGGTTAGCATCCCGAAAACCATTATGGCGCTGGCCTACGGCGATGAACTTACCAATATGTTGCAACCGTTTTGGGCTTTGCCCTTACTGGGAATTACGAAACTGAAGGCCCGTGAAATTTTGCCCTATTCGGCCGTGCTGATGCTTTTGGGATTCGTTATTTACGCTGCCGCGCTGATTATTTTTTAAAAAGACAGATAAATGACATCTATCATATGTCGATTAGTAAAATATGTTTAACTTTGTGGCATAATAATGTTTTTCATTTTTTTTGCTTAGGACAATCTAATCTCCCCAATTAGGTTGTCCTTCTTTTTTTATAAAATCTTTACCTCGGCTTCCAAATCAATATCGAAGTGTTTCTGCACATCATCACGAATCATTTGCGAAAGTTCCACGATATCACTTCCTTTGGCATTGTTTTTATTAATGAGTACCAAGGCTTGCTTGTCGTGGACGGCGGCACCTTTATGCGCACGGCCTTTCCAGCCCAGATGGTCAATCAGCCAGGCCGCAGCCACTTTTATATTTCCGTCTTCCAACTCATAGGCCACCATGTCCGGATATTTTTCCTTAAGCCACAGATAGTGTTCCCACTCGATAACGGGATTCTTGAAGAAACTTCCGGCATTACCGTATTCTGCGGGGTCCGGGAGTTTTGAAGCCCTTATTTTGCGGATGATTTTGGAAACATCTTCAATGCCGGGATCTGAAATTCCGTCCTTTGCCAATTCTTCTTTAATGCGCCCGTAGCTCAATACGAGCTTTTTTTCTTTGGGCAACCTAAAATGCACAAACATAATATACTTGCCCGCAAGTTCATGTTTGAAAATGCTGTCGCGGTAAGCAAATTGACATTCTTTATTTCCGATATAGCAGACTTCGTTTTTTGCTAAATCGCTATATGTAACGCCGCTAATGTACTGGCCTGCTTCCACACCGTATGCACCGATATTTTGGATGGCCGCCCCGCCGACATGTCCGGGAATGGCCGAAAGGTTCTCGATGCCGTAAAAATCATTTTCCACACAAAACTGAACAAAGTCATCCCAAATCACACCGGCACCAACGGTAAATTCCACATATTCTTCATTTTCTTTTTCCAGCTCCAGATAAGCCACGGTATTGCGTATTACCGTGCCTTCGAAATCCTTGGTGAACAAAGTGTTGGCCCCGCCGCCCAAAAAATAAACAGGTTGTGGAATTTTATCAAAATTATTGGTAAAACTGTCCAGCTCATCCATGGTTTGGATGTTGACAAAGTACTTGGCCTTCACATCAATGCCGAACGTGTGATAGGGCTTTAGCGGGATGTTTTTTTGTATGATTAATTCGCTCATGTTTTTTAAATATGAAGGTGCAAGGAAATATAATAATTTCGACCCGCTCCGGGGATTCCCGATGAATAGGGAATGTAAAAGCGATCGAGGATGTTTTCAACACCAAAGTCCAGGGTCAGCAAATCGATTTTGGCACTTCCTCTGAAATTTAATGTAAACCAGGATTCCGCGCCGTCAGGCGGGTACATATGGGTCTTGCTCTGCTCCGAAGGGGCCAGTTCGTCGAACGGAATACTGCCGTTGTATTTGGCATAAAACTTCGCGCGGAACCACTTATACTTAAAATTCAGCGCCGTATTCCCGTATGAGGGCGGAACATGCCGCAGGGCGAAACCTTCGTTGTCTGCTCCATGCATAATGGTATAGGTCGATTCCAGATCGAACATCTTGTTTATCTTCAGGCGTACGGCAGCGGTCATTCCGTAAATCTGTCCGGAAGCCGCGTTCATCATGGCTTGCACTTTGCTCATCGTTCCGTCGTACATAATGGAATCCAGACCGTTAAAAGTATAATCGCGGCGCACAATCACCTGGTCCACATAAGTGTAAAAGCCACTTAGTTCGATATGGGCAAAGTCGTCGAAATCTTTTTTCAGGCTTAACTCCGCCGAATAAGCATATTCGGGTTGAATATCGTCATTCGGTACCACCACATTACCGGGTTCGGAATCGAAAATTTTGGCGGCATCGTCAATATTCGGTGCGCGGAAAGCAGAAGCCAGGTTGAAATTGATTTGCCACTTTTTACCGGGTAGCCAGGCAATACCCAGACTCCCGTTCGGAGCGCCCATATTCATCGTCAGTTGATCGTAGGGCAAATGGTTCATGCTGGTATCGAATTTCGAATCGGAATAAACCCTGCTGTATCGCAAGCCGCCGAGCGCAGTGAGGTTTTCTTTGATTTTATATTTGAAATTGGCAAAAATCCCCCCGCTGTAATAATGATTATAATCGCCCGGATAGCGTGTGGAAACCGGAATATAGGCCTGTGTATAAATATTTTCGCCCTCAGCGGCGGAGTTTACATTGTTATAGACAAATTCAAGTCCGTAAAACATATCCCATTTTGCGCTGAGCTTTTTCTCAAAATCAGCATTAAGGGAATAGGCGTTCACTTTTTCATAACGGTTTCGCAGCAAGCTGTCGCGGTATTTCCGGTCGTGCCGGCTTTCTTCGAATAATTGGTAAGCGCCAACCAGCTTAATCTCATCATAAATTTTGGTTTTACGATTACTCATAAAAGTCAGGCTGTGCATCATCCACTTTTGGGGCCCGTAATACCATTCGGCATATTTCAGATGGTCGTCCTTCATCTGAATCAGTCTGTCGTAGCGCGGAATGTCCGATGTGTTGCTAAATAAAAACTGATAACTGAGATTTGATTTTTTACCGGTGCGCACACTAAATTTCTGATCGAAAAATACCGCGCTGTAATGGCTGGGTTTCATGACCCAATAGTCGGGGAATTGATACATTTGGTCGCGGCCCCGATCGTCTTGTCCGACAATGTAATTCCGTTTGCCAAAGTCGGGATAATCGCCGAAATGATTTTTTCCGGCTTTCAGGTCACTAAAACTGGAATAGGAAAACTGGGTAAACGAGGCGAATTTCCGGGTTCCCAGGTTCAGTCCGAAACCGTATGTTTGCTCTTCGTTGGCCGAGGAAGCCCTGCCCATAACATCCAGGTTGATTTGAAACTTTTTATCAATGGCATATTCCGCTTTTTTGGTGTGAAAATCCATCACTCCACCCATGGCATCGCTGCCATAGGTTACCGAACCCGGCCCGAAAATTACTTCCACATGCCCCACAAGATTGGGGTCGATATTGATAATATTCTGCAGATTCCCTCCCCGGAAGATAGCATTATTCATCCGCACACCATCCACTACAATCAGTACACCATTGGCCGCGAAGCCGCGTATCATGGGGCTCCCGCCCCCCATCTGACTTTTCTGTACAAATACTTTTCCTGTGGAAGCCATCATGTCGGCCGATGTTTGCGGATTGTCAAATTCGATTTCGCCGGCCGAAATTTCTTCAATCTCAAAGGGGACCTCACGCCGGTTGTGCTCCCATTTATTGGCCGTTACCGAAAACTCGCCCAAAACAATGGTGCTTGGCTGCATGCTTATCTTAAAACCGGCCTTATTCAAATCTTCGTACGAAATGCGTAATTGCTTAAAATAATTATGGCGAAAGACCAAAGTGTCCGAGGTTTTTGGAGCGAGTAAAGACAAATCCGCCTCCCCATTGCTGTTGGTCGTAATATGATTGTCAAACTGTATAGTGCTAATTACCACGCCCGGAATTACCCGCTCGTCTTCAGCGGACCGAACAATCAGCTTTTGCCCGGCAAGCCGGTGGGCAAATACGAATGCAAGTAGCAATAAAATTAAGCGGTTCATTATTCCTGTGTTTAATGACGAGCGAAGTTATTAAAGATTTAATTGGGGCGGCTGTTTTTTCAATAAAATATTTGTTGACTAACAAATTTTTTATTGTATATTTGCAGCCGCAAAACAATAGTGCGGGGTGGAGCAGTGGTAGCTCGTCGGGCTCATAACCCGAAGGTCGTAGGTTCGAGTCCTGCCCCCGCTACCAAAAAGATAAAAGCTATTCGAAACCGGATAGCTTTTATTGTTTTAAAAACTTAAGCTATGTTTACGGTTTACGTCCTTTATTCAAAAGATTACGATAAGATCTACATAGGATTGACCGCGAATCTAGAGCAGCGGTTCTTGTCGCATAATAAACCGGGGAAGAAAGGCCGGGCGTAAAATACTGCCCATAAAAAAAGCATCCGGACGGATGCTTTTCATATTTCTTAATCTCAATGCTATATTACATCTTCCAGGATAATCCAAAATTAAAGAAGTGTGCATTATAACCGCCGCCAACCTGGGCATACAAACTCATACTCTCAGAAAAATTCCAACGGCCACCAACCATTGTCCCCCAATACATATAAATACCGGTGCTGTTCGTGTTAATACCTATTCCCGTATTAGAAGTAATGAATACATCAAACTGATCCGGCATATCCGGAATCAACCAGTCGGCATAATAGCGGGCAACAACACCACCGTTTAAGTCAAGACCTCCTCCAATACCCGGCAATGGAAAACCTAAAATAAATTGCGGCCCCAAAGTCAGGTTCGGGTCAATTACCGGAAATTCGTAGTCAATGGCTATGGACAAACTTCCGCCAACTCCCATAAATAAGTTCAACGCATTTCCTACATTTCCCGAATTTGGGTCAGGTGCATAAGTTGTCTTTTCAATACTTAAGGGTTTATAACCATCAGGCGTGGTTGTCAATGGCTTCAATGGTTTCAATCCGCCCGCATAGGCGCTTCCAATCAAAAATAAACCGATTAATAATGTAAATGCTCTTTTCATAATTTCTTATTTGTTATTAAATAATGTTTGCACAAAAGTAATCAAAATATATAGGTTTGTGGCCTCCATATTTATTGAAATATTTTTTTTGATTTTAATCGATCTATAATGCACCTTAAGTTTGCTAATTGTGTAATAGATGTACTCCTGAATCCATAAAGATTTTAATTGTTACTCAATATTTTAGTGCAAAGAGACTATGTTATTTGGTTTTTCCATAAGGAAAATTTCAATAATTACCTGTAGGGTTCTTTAACTGTGAACTTATACTCCTATTGGGCCGGGTTTTATGTATGATTCCGTGCACAGATTTTTTAATAACTACTATTTTTATACTATGCAAGACCGCACCCTTCAAGGTACTAAGTTATTTTACTTAGATTTGTTACCCCCAAATTAAAGATTATGAAAATGAACAGACTTTTACTGATTATCACCTTGCAAGTAGTGATAATTTCTTCCGTTTTTGCACAAAAAACTTCCGAACTATTTATTACAAAAGAATTTCGAAGAGCTTTGAATCACCAAACTAGATCCTTAGATGGAGTCCCCGGTCCGAACTATTGGCAGAATCGGGTGGATTATAAGATCGACGCGGTCTTTCATCCTGATACCCGGATTATTACCGGCCGGGAGGTGATTACTTATTACAACAATAGCCCGGACAGTATGCGGCGAATGTTTTTTCAACTATATCAGGATTTGTATAAAAAAGGCGTGGCGCGTGATTGGGATTTGGGGCCGGTTGATTTACACGAGGGGGTAAAACTGAAAAGTGTGGAAATAGACGGGATAAAATATACCCGATGGAAGCGCAATTCAACGATTTTGCAAATACGCCTGAAAAAGAAATTCGCACCCGGCAGTAAACACGAAATAAAAATCAGCTGGGAGCTAATTATCCCCGGCACACGTACGGTGCGCATGGGAACCTACAATAAAACGAATTTTATGGTGGCCTATTGGTTTCCCAAAGTGGTGGTTTATGACGATGTGGCGGGCTATAACGATATTCCCTATACGGGCAGTTGCGAGTTCTATAATGAGTTCGGGAATTATGATGTTTCGATAAAAGTGCCCGCGGAATACAGCCTGTGGGCAACCGCCCCGACAACCAATTTGGAGGAATTGTATAAAAAAAACTACCTGAAACGTCTGGATAGAGCCCGTAAAACGGACGAAGTAATTCATATCATCACCAAAGAAGATCGTGCCGCCGGAAATATATTAAAGAAAGCCGATTCCCTGGTTTGGAAATTTCATTCGGAGCAAACACCTGATTTCGCTTTTGCCGCCAGCAAAACCTATCTGTGGGATGCTACTTCCGTAGAATCGGGTGGCCGCAGGGTCTTGATCAACGCGGTGTATAAACCCGGCTCGCTTGATTTTGATACCGTGGCTGATGCCGCACATAAAGCCATTGATTATTACACGAATATATCTCCGAAGATTCCTTATCCTTATCCGCAGTTGACGGCCTTTAACGGGCGGGGCGGAATGGAATATCCGGGAATGGTAAACGATGGCGACAGCCACGCTTACAATGCTACACTTTATCTTACGGCCCACGAAATCGGACATTCGTATTTTCCTTTTAACGCGGGTTTGAATGAGCAATTATACGCCTGGATGGATGAGGGAATGATTACTTATCTGCCGCGCAAATTCGTTGAAAAATATAATGTGGATACGGCCTACGACCCCATTAGTTATATGCTGTCCGCTTATAGCAGACAGGCCGGAAGCATGAAAGAAATTCCTTTGATGGTGCCGTCGATTAATGCCGGTTATGCCTATCGTTATCAAGCTTACGCACGTCCGTCGGCGGCCTTCTATTTGCTGGATGATTACCTCGGTACCGATACCATTAATCTGGCTTTGCAGGAATTTATGAAACGCTGGGAACATAAACATCCAACGCCTTTTGATTTCTTCAATACGTTTAACGCGGTGGCGGGCGAGGACCTCGGCTGGTTTTGGAAACCCTGGTTTTTCGAATTGGGTTATGCCGATTTGGCACTGCAGGCAGAAAATGACCGGGTGTTTACCGTTAAGAACAAAGGCGGTTTCCCCGTACCCATCCGACTGACGATTTATTTCAAAGACGGAAAAACAGAAACAATGAATGTTCCTATGTCGATTTGGAGAAACGGCAACCGCGTATTCACGGTAAGTTTTGATAAGAAAACCTTCAAAAAACTGGTATTGGATACCAAAAGAGTCCCCGATGTCTATCCGGAGGATAATGTTTGGGGAGAATAGATGTAATGTCGGCAGGTACAGAGAAATATAGAAATAAATATCGAATAAAATCACACCGTTTATCCGGATGGGATTATTCAAAAAACGGGGCCTATTATATTACGGTGGTTACCCAAAATCGAATATGTTATTTAGGGGAAATTATTGATGGTAAAATGATTTTGTCGGATTTTGGTAAAATCGTTGAAACGGAATTTTTAAAATCATTTGAAATTCGTGA